>JAUWMD010000023.1 GCA_030613345.1 Candidatus Krumholzibacteriota bacterium | reverse complement strand
TCCAGGGTGAACCGGCCACCTTCAAGGCGGGCGTAGGAGAAATGCGTCTCCCAGTCGCCGAGGATTATAAACGTCTTTCCAGCGAAGTCCCGGAGGCGAGGTAGATGAACGTGACCCATCACGAAGGCGTCATTACCGTCGTTGAAGAAATTTTCCCGGGCCATGCCGGTCAGCCTGTCGGCGCACGCCTCGGTCTTGCCGTGGGTAAGCCCCATGCTCATCCTCGAGAAGGAAGCGGCGAAGGCGTAGAGCAGGTCGGGATGGATGAGCTTCGAGAGGGCCACCACTGGACGGCTCTGTATCAGTGCTTTCAGCGCCTTGTACCCGTAATCGCCGGGCAGAAGGGTGTCACCGTGGGTTATCATCACCCTGCGTCCCTGAATATCATGGATCGCCGCTGCGGGAAGAACCTTGACCCCGAGCGTTTCGGGGAGGAAGGAACCGAACCAGTGGTCGTGGTTGCCGCCGGTGATGAAGATCTCCGTGCCGCTTTCGGCAAGCCTGCCGATCGCATCGAGGACGTCGCCGTAATACCTGGGGATGACGCTTCGGTACTCGAACCAGAAATCGAATGTATCTCCGACGAGGTAGAGGCGCGATGAGCCCGCTATCGATCCGAGAAAATCGCGGAAGAGGCCCCGCTTTTTCTTTTCACGCGGGTCTTTCATATGGTACTTGAAATGTGTGTCGGACAGAAAGTATGTTATATCGCTCAAGCGCTGTTCTCCCCGCGGATCGACCGGTTTCGAGCGATATATGTCAGAGTGGACGTTTAAATTCAAGATTTTTTACCACCGGTCCGTCCGGTGAAGGAGGCGAGATAATGGATACTCTGTGGAGCAAGGTGAAGAAGAATCTCGTAGAATGGTACGAGATGGCCTATGACAAGACAGACGAGATGGCCCGTATCGGTAAGAAAAAAGTGGAGATAACCGGCCTGAACAGATCGATCGAGAAGCACTTCTCCGAGATGGGCGGCAGGGTCTACGACCTGATAGTCGAGCAGGGCCACCGCGGCAACAGGACCGCCGACGACGATGTTGTACAGCGATTCGTGGCCGAGGTCAAGGAACTGGAGAGCCGGCTTCGCCGGAAGGAAGAGGAGATCGAGACGATAAAGGATGACAGGAAGCAGGGTAAAAAAGTGGAATAAGCACCCTGAAACGACTTTTTAAGCGGAATAACGGAAAAAATCAAATATAGGTGGAATCTACTATTGACAGACTTATAATATTCGTGTAGAATTTGTCGCGTAATGGTGTCAGGTGTTTTTACGAGCCTTTTCTGGCCGTAGAGCATCCAAACCTTTTACAGCCCCACCAAAAAAAATTAGAACAATTCGTCAACTGGTGTGTATACAGGAACAGGAGTAATTAAGAACAGCTCTTGATTATTTCTGGACGAAACGAAAAAGGGGCAAGAAAAACGGTGAAGGGGACGTCTAGACATCGAGGTTTTTAGGCAGCCACCTTTACATAACCGCTAAATTTGATTAAATTTAGTATGGGGAGTGAATAGGATGTACCCGGAAGGAAGAGATAGCGAGTACCTGGGCGAGAAAAGTCTCGATCTCTACCTGAAAGAAATCAACAACACTTCTCTTCTCAAACGGGAAGAGGAAAGGGATCTTGCAGAAAGAATCAGGGAAGGGGACGAGGGGGCGCTTCATGCCCTGGTCAAGGCGAACCTGAGATTCGTCGTATCGATAGCGAAGCAGTACGTCAACCAGGGCCTGTCCCTTGCTGACCTCATAAACGAGGGCAACATGGGCCTTATCAAAGCTGCCCACAGGTTCGACGAGAAGAGAGGCTTCAAATTTATCTCCTACGCTGTATGGTGGATCAGACAGGCCATGCTCCAGGCGCTGGCCGAGCAGTCCCGCATAGTACGTCTGCCGCTGAACCGTGCCGGTACCCTTTACAGGATCGGCAAGGTATCGAGGCAGCTCGACCAGGAGCTCGGCAGGACGCCCGAGGTCGAGGAGATCGCGAAAAAACTCAACCTGTCCAATGAAGAGGTCAGGGATACGATGCAGATAGCGAACAGCCATCTGTCCCTCGACGCCTCCTTCAACAACGACCAGGAAGAGAACTCTCTTGTCGACTATCTGGCCGATGATACGCAGGCGCCGCCTGACGAGATGACCTATTCCAATGCCCTGAGCGACGATATGCAGAGAGCGCTCAGCACTCTGACCGACAGGGAACAGATCATTCTGGGCCTGTACTTCGGGCTGGAGGGCGAAGAGCCCCTCACCCTCGAGGAAATAGGGCAGAAAATGAACCTGACGAGGGAGAGGATCCGCCAGATCAAGGAAAAGGCGATTCTCAGGCTGAGACACAGCACCAGGAGTAAATATCTCAAGGGATACGTGGAAGGCTAGACGTTTCAACAAGATAGATGTGCCTTGCGAGGCGGGGAGGAGCGTTGAGACCCCTCCCTGCCCTTTTTATATCTCTCCCGTGGTACGTGATTTGCAAAAAAACGGACGGCAAATACTCCTTGACAGGGAGTAGGCCCGAAAGTAGGTTCTGGTATCAACGGGAATCATTTAACGCTTCGATCGGAAAAATGGACAGATATTTCACTTTCCTGTACGTCCGTAAGGACAATGTGGGCGTACGCACGATCCGAATCCGCAGGGTAGCCGCCTTGGCGGCAGGCCTCTGCTTCATCGCGCTCATGGCGGCGTCCGTCATCGTAGGCGTGCGCTATGCCCGGATCAGCATCGATTCGGACCGCATGGCCGGTCTGGAGCGCGAGAACGAGCAGTTGCGTGGGCGGCTCGTCGCCTTCGAGTCCGAGCTCGACGGTCTGAAGGACAGGATGGACGGTAACTTCGAGCTCCAGAACCGGGCGAGGCTGATGGCCAGCCTCGATCCGCTGTCGGAGGACGTATGGCAGGTCGGCGTAGGTGGTCCCGAACCAGAGCTTCTCGAGAGAGAACTCGGCGCAGCGGGCCACGTATTCGCCGGGCTGGAGAACGATCTCGATATGCTCATCAGGCAGACCGAGCTCCAGAGGCAGAGTTTCAACGAGATCATCGGCATCCTCGGGGAAGAGGTGAAGATACGCAGCTGCACCCCATCGATCCGGCCTCTGAGGGGTGGATTCCTCTCCAGCCGGTTCGGCAGGAGGATGGATCCCTTCACCGGCAGGATCACTCGCCACAGGGGCGTAGACTATTTCGCGAGGACCGGAACGCCTGTCACCGCCACGGCGAACGGCGTCATAACAATGGCGAAGAAGAACGGCAGCATGGGGCTTACCATAGAGGTCAATCACGGAAACGGTTTCAAGACCCGCTATGCCCATCTGGCCAAGATGCACGTAAGGCGCGGCCAGAGGATCAGGCGCGGGGAGACCATAGGAGCCGTAGGCAATACCGGAAGATCTACCGGGCCTCATCTCCATTACGAGGTGATCTTCCGGAAACAGCACAGGGATCCCCGGCATTATATCATCCCCGAAGGGGTCTACTTCGACTGACCCGCTCCCCTGCAGGCAACATTTACCGTGCCCCGACCACGCAGCCGGACTATCGATGTCCGGTGGCCGGATGTCCCTTGCATGAGGCGGCGCGTGGAGGAGAGGCGACATGAGAAATATCATCCTCATCATTATAATCACCATTGCTGCTGCGGCGCTGCTGCCTTCTTTCAACACAGGCGCCGAGCCGGCTCCCCCGAGAAGAGAGGTCGTCAACCTGAGGTACTGGACGGCGCCAGAGCACACGAGGATCGTTCTCGACATGAGCAGCGAAAGCGTTTACCAGGTCTCCAGGCGGAGCGGCCCCGACAGGATAGTCATCGACATCCCGAAGGGAAGGCTCGCGGCGGGACTCCGCAAACTGAATGTCGGGGACGGGGTCGTCGACGGGGTAAGGGTCAACAGGCTATCGAGCGGGGCCCAGGTCGTGATCGATCTGCCGGTGATGTCGAGGTACAGGCATTTTGCACTCAAACCGAACAATATTCATCCGCGTCACCGGATCGTCATCGACGTGAAGAGGATCATGACCGTTACGGAGAAACGCAGAAAGACCGAAAAGGCGAGGAAGGTCGCCCAGAGCGGTGACTATATAGTGATAATAGATCCCGGGCACGGCGGGAGCGCGCCCGGTGCGGCATCGAGGTACGGTCCGTCCGAGAAATACTACACGCTGCCCCTCTCGAAGATGATCGCCGAGGAGATAGAGAAGCACAGAGGATTCAAGGCCGTACTCACGCGCAGCGGCGACTACGATGTCGAGTGGCACAGGAGGATCGAGATAGCGGCGGAGCACGGGGGGCACTGCTTCGTCAGCATCCACATAAACAGCAACAGAAACCGCAGGATCAGGGGCTCGGAGATCTATTTCCTCTCGCCCGAGGGTGCGACCGACATGCATGCGACCGCCGTGGCCGAGCGCGAGAACATGCAGATAAGGATGGAGAGCCGAGGCGAGAGGATCGAGGGAGACGCGGGGCAGATCCTGTTCGAGATGATGCGGAACCAGGCGCTGAATCAGAGCTCCATACTCGCGGAGCATCTTGCCGATGAGTTCAAGCAGATCGGCTCGATCCCCTTCCATGACGTCAGGCAGGCCAATTTCATCGTTCTCCAGGGAACGGCCATGCCTTCGGCCCTTGTCGAGGTGGCATACCTGTCGAACAAGAGCGACGTGATGCAGATAAAGAAGAAATCGGTCCAGCGGGAGGTTGCAAAGGCGGTGGCGTCCGGCGTAGTATCATACCTGCTGGAGAATCCACCGGAGAAGATGGAGAAGAGACCGATAAGGCTCGCCGTTCATACCGTTTCCAGTGGCGAGACACTCTCCGGCATAGCGAAGAGGTACAGCTGTTCGATAAAAGATATCAAGTCCCTCAACAATATCGGCAACACATCGCTGATAAGAGCGGGGCAGAAACTCACCGTCTATACGAAGGCGGAGTAGGGATGGAGGCCGCTTGAGTCTCGAAGGAATCATCAATGCGTTAACGCGCAACCTCGGCGCAAAGATCGTGTCGCTTGTCTTCGCCTTTTTTCTGTGGCTGCATGTCACCGCCCAGCAGGGAGAGAACCAGTCGTTCAGGGTGCCCCTCTCGATGGCTGGGATCGCCGACAGCCTGACAATAATCCACGATGTGCCCGAGTTCATCGAGGTCACGATCCGAGGCTCGAGGAGCAACCTGATGAAACTCAGGCTGTTCGGCAGGCTTGAGGCGACCGTCGATCTCTCCAGGGCTGTCAAGGGCCGCAACACGGTGCCCCTCTCCGCGGCGGTGATAAACCTGCCCGAGCAGATCGATCCGAGGGAAGTGACCGTCGACAACCCCAAGTCGCTCGTGCTGAATCTAGAGGAAGTCGTCAGCAAGTCGGTTCCCGTCAGGATCGCATACAGGGGCGAGATACCGGACGCCGTGATAATAGACGGCTCTCCGGTGATTATCCCGGCCAAGGTGAAGATAACCGGCGCCTCGAGCGTCGTGGGCAGGATCGAGGTCATCTCCACACGCGAAATCGACATAAAGAGCCACAGGGGTGAGTACTCGGAGGAGGCGGATCTCATGCTCAGCGGCATGGATATTCGTGCCGTGCCGGACAGGGTGCTGATCGAGATGTCGATCCACAAGCGGGCCATCCGCACCCTTGCCAACATACCCCCGACGTTGCTGCAAGATGACGAGAGTCTCTTGGTCGAGTATTCCCCGAGGGTAGTCTCTCTCACGATCGAGGGGCCCGAGGAGATCATAAGCAAGATAACGACCGAAGACGTCTCGGTCATACTGGACCTTACGGGGAAGGCGGCAGGGACGTACCTGATCGAGCCGGAGGTGATCGTCCCCAAAGGCATAGAGAGATACTTTCTCGATGCCGACAACTTCGAGATAAAGATACTGCCCTCCGGAAAAGGCCGCGTGACCGACCAGCAGGACGGCGAGGATGGCTGACGGCTCGAAGACCGGCGAGAACAACGTGCTCTCTTCCTGCCCGGGAAGATCGATGTCGCTTGTCATACTCCTGCTCCTCGTCGCGCTACCTGCCGCAGCGCTCTTCCCCAAACCTGACTATCCCGCTCATGTTCCGCTCCGCATCGGGGTCTGCGTGTTCGATCCGGTAGTTGGCGGTACGGTTCTGCTTTCCTTCGCCTCGAGCGTGAGGGAGCAGGACGGCGGAGATATCACATCGGTATGGCTCGGGCTATAGGCTTTCCTTGAACGGGAGCGGGGGAAACCGCTATATTCCCCGGGACGGAAGATGACCGGGATTCACCTGCCGCCGGAGGATATTGAGGTTTGAGCTGGAATATCAGAAGATGGTTGCCGCTGATCGTATGGATAGTGATGATCTTCGGGCTTTCGTCGATTCCGGGATTATCGTCCGACGACGTGGGGTTCTTCAGGCTTCCAGCGGGATTCGACAAGATCGTCCATTTCATCGAGTATGCCGTATTCGCGATGCTTTACTACCGGGGCCTCAGCTATGGCGGAGTGAGGATAAGATGGAGCATCGTGATCATTGTGATAATGTCGGGGATCGCCGTCGCAGCCCTTGACGAGATGTACCAGAGTTACATACCCCGCCGCGACTCGAGCTTTTTCGACCTCGTCAGTGATTCGGCCGGGGTCGTCGCCGGGACGCTGGCGGTGGTGTTGAGACATATAATACAGATAAGGCGGGCCGCTGAGAGAAAGGCCGGACAGGGATGAGATTCAGGAGACCAAGGGGAACGCAGGACTTTTTCGGGGACCGGATGCGTTCATGGGCGAAGGTCGAGGAGATGCTCGCCGCCCTGGCCGGCAGGTACGGCTACAGCGAGATCCGCACGCCGGTGTTCGAGGTCTCAGAACTGTTCGTCCGCGCCGTCGGAGAGGCGACCGACATAGTCTCGAAGGAGATGTACGTATTCACCGACAAAAAGGGGCGCAGCCTCACCCTCAGACCGGAGAACACCGCGCCTGTCATGCGCGCCTTCATAGAGAACGGTCTGCACAGGGCCGGCGGCATAACGAGGTTCTGGTACCAGGGCCCGATGTTCAGGTACGACAGGCCGCAGGCCGGCAGGTACCGCCAGTTCCACCAGTTCGGCGCCGAGGCGATCGGTCACCCCGGCCCGGCGATCGACGCCGAGATAATAGATCTCAGCCTCGCCGTATACCGGATGTTCGGATTCGAGGGGCTCGAAGTCCGTCTCAACAGCGTCGGCTGCCCGGTCTGCCGCCCCGGCTTCCTTGATGTGCTCAGGGGAGCCCTCGAAGAGCGCAGGGACGAGCTGTGCGACAACTGCGGCGAGAGGGCTGATGTCAACCCGATGCGGATCTTCGACTGCAAGGAATGCGGCGAAATAAAAAGCAGGCTGCCGGTGATTACAGACCACCTCTGCCCCGAGTGCTCGGAGCATTTCGGGGGGCTGCAGTCGATCCTCCGCGAGATGAAAGTGGATTTCATCCTCGATCCCCTTCTCGTAAGGGGACTCGATTACTATACGAAGACGGCCTACGAGGTCCTCCACCCCGGGCTCGGAGGGCAGAACGCCCTCTGCGGCGGCGGACGGTACGACGGCCTCGCCGAGGAATGTGGCGGCGGAAGCATCCCCGCGGTAGGCTTCTCGGCAGGGATGGAGAGGCTGATGGAAAACCTGCCGGAGGAGTTCACCGGGAAGACAGGGCTCGACCGGGTCGACGCGTTCTTTATACTGCCCGACTCATCGGCCGCAGCCGCGGTCCTTTCCATAGCAGGAAGGCTGCGCTCCGAGGGGGTGCGGATCTCGATCGACCTGTCCGGACGTTCGATGAAAAAACAGATGAGGGGAGCATCAGATTCGGGAGCGCCCCTTGCTGTGATAATCGGCCCCGAAGAGATAGAGAAAAAAGAGGCGGCGGTCAAACTCCTCTCGAGCGGCGATCAGGAGAACATCCCGTTCGAGGAGCTGGCAGCGAGGATACTGCAGGAGAGGAAGAACGAAATTGACTGATATACCGGTATATCATTTCGGCGAGGAGTGGAAGAGGACCGCGATGTGCGGGGATCTCAGAGCGCATGATAAGGGGAACGAGGTGACACTCGCCGGCTGGGTCAGGAAGGTCCGCGAGTTCGGCGAGCTGACCTTCCTTGACATGTGGGACAGAAGCGGGCTGGTGCAGCTCGTCGTGGAGGCCAGCGACGAGAAGCTTCACGCATTGTTCAGATCGCTGCGCAGCGAGGATGTGCTGGCAGTGAGGGGCACGGTAAGGAAGCGGCCGGCTGATATGGTCAATGCCGCTATGGGCACAGGCGAGGTAGAGGTGGAGGTCTCCGCCGCGGAGGTCTTCAACCGGAGCAAGGTGCCTCCATTCAATGTGACGGACAAGTCGCAGGCGAGCGACGAGATGAGGCTGAAATACAGGTATCTCGATCTTCGCCGCGACTCGATGCAGTCGAACCTGAGGCTCAGGCACGAGATCGCGCTCAAGACGAGGATCTACCTCTCCGGCGAGGATTTCATCGAGGTCGAGACGCCGATGCTGGTCCGCAGCACCCCCGAGGGAGCGAGGGACTTCATCGTTCCGAGCAGGCTCCAGCCCGGCAGGTTCTACGCCCTGCCCCAGAGCCCGCAGTTCTACAAGCAGATACTGATGGTCTCGGGAGTCGACAGGTATTTCCAGCTAGCCAGATGCCTTCGCGACGAGGACCTGCGCGCGGACCGGCAGCCCGAGCATACGCAGATAGATATCGAGATGAGCTTCATCTCAGAGGACGATATATTCGCCCTCGCCGAAGGCCTGATGAAAAAAATATTCCTCGACGTGGCCGGGATCGAGCTGGAGACGCCCTTTCCAGTCCTGGACTACGACGAGTCGATGCTCAGGTACGGTACGGACAAGCCCGATCTGAGGTTCGGCCTCGAGATCTCCGATTGTTCCGACATCTTCCGCGGCAGCGGATTCTCAGCCTTTGCCTCGGCAGTCGAGAAGGGCGGCGTGGTCAGGGGGATCTCCTGGCCCGGCGGGCTGGGACAGTCGAAGAGTCAGATCAAGAAGCTCGAGAAGCTCGTCAGGGGCGCAGGGGCGGGAGGACTGGCAACGGTCAGCGTCGACGGCAATGGCGTGGAGTCGCCCATAGCGAGATTTCTCGGTGGCGGAGAGATCGACGCCGTTCTCGAGAGATTCGGCGTGTCCGCTTCGACCCCATCGCTCATAATGCTCGTGGCCGGCGGTGTCCCGGTAGTCGAGAAGTCCCTCGGGAAGCTCAGGACTCACCTGGGGGAGGAACTTGTAGCGGGGAACGGTGAGATGCGGTTCCTCTGGGTCAACAGGTTCCCCCTCTTCATGCCGTCGGGTGACGGGGGATGGGAACCGGCCCATCACATATTCTCCATGCCGCTCGAGAAAGACATCCCACGAATCGACTCGGATCCGGGCGCTGTCCGCGGGCATCTCTACGATCTTGTCTGCAACGGTACCGAGCTGGGCTCGGGATCGATCAGGATCCACATGCGCGAGCTTCAGGAGAAGCTGTTCGGCGTGATAGGCATCGGCGAGGAGGAAGCCGAGCGCAAGTTCGGATTTCTGCTCGAGGCCTTCGAATACGGCGCTCCGCCTCACGGGGGGATCGCTATAGGCCTCGACCGGCTGGCCATGGTAATGGCCGCAGAGAGCTCCATAAGGGATTTCATAGCGTTTCCGAAGACGCAGAGCGCTGCATCATTGATGGAAGGAGCGCCTTCGGAGATCGAGGAGGGTATCCTGGAGGAATTGCATATAAGGGTAACGGACAGGAACGAAAGGGAATAACGGGGCATTATCAGGCACAGCTCTTGCACTTGAAGCCGTAAAAGGCTTTTTGCTTGACATGCAGCCGGTACGGCATTAATGTTCCTGTAAGTTGTTATAGTATATAACGACAGGGAGGACAAAAGATTATGAAATCAGCACGCGGATGGCTGATGCTGACGCTCATATTCGGCCTGATTGCAGGATTTTCTGCCGGTTGCGGACCCGCCCCTCCGTGTGATACGAGTCTCGTGACACTCGACGAGACACGCCTGGACGCGGAGGCGTACGAGCAGGAAGCGGCCGAGACGGGTGCCAAGGTGGCGGATCTGAATGCGAGGCTCGCCAACAAGCGCGCCGACATTGACGCGATAAGTGACAAGCCCGCCGAGCTCGAGAAGAAGGTCCACGAAATGAAAAAAGGCAGCGGCAGGGAATAGGCGGCTGACAGAACGGAGATGGGAATAATGAACAAGAGATTACTGATGGCGCTGGTGTTCATTCCTCTGATCGTCGTGCTGGCCGCGGGCTGCAGCAGACACAAGGCTCGAGAGATCGATATCAGCACTGGCGAGTACTACGAGGACGAGGAATATCAGAAGCTGTCGAAGAAGGACAGGGAGCAGTACTGTGTCAATCTTGCGACCGAGCTCGATACACTCCAGAGTCGTTCAGAGACCGCCCAGAACGAGCTCGAGCAGAACAAGGAAGACATTCAGACGCTCACAAGGGAGCTGCGCGACTCGGAGAGGGAATACTCGAAGCTACGCAACCAGGTCGATGAGCTCACGCTCCAGCTGCAGGAGCTTGCATCGCTGCCCAGGGAGTGGGAGCTCGTGTACGGTGAATGCCTCTGGATAGTGGCGGGGTACGAGCAGATCTACGGCGATCCTCTCAAGTGGACGAGGCTGTGGAGAGGGAATTACGAGAGAATCGAGGATCCCGACTGGGTTATGGCCGGCTGGACGCTCCAGGTACCGAGGACATGGCCCCGCAAACACAAGGTCATGCAGGATGAGTGGCTTGCCAAGATCGCAGGATACTGGGAAGTGTACGACAACTACCGCCAGTGGCCCGTTCTTTACGAGGCCAACAGGGACAGGATCGACGATCCCGACCTGATCTTCCCAGAGCAGGAACTACTCGTTCCTCGAGAATTTCCTGCTTCGGATTAAGCGAGGCGGTCATACAGACTTACCATACAAAACTCTTGGTCTGCGAGGGCGGGCCAGGAGTTTTGTATTAAAGGGGAACGGCCTTGAAGCAGAAATCGAGAAAGAGAGTGCTGTCCCTGGCCGGCGTCGATGCTCTCAATCTCCTCGGCGTGGGCGACAGGAACCTGAAACTGATCGAGGAACATTTCGAGCGGGACATCGTAGTCCGCGGCGACGAAATCATCATAACCGGCCCGAACAGGCGGTTGGAAGAGCTGACTTCAGTGATGCAGACGCTGATAAGCATCGCGGCCGGTGGCCGAATGGTCACCGAGGGCGATGTGCTGACCGTTCTGCGCGGGGGCGAAGGGAAGGCGGAGAAGATAGGTTCCCTCGACGATACCGTCGTCTACTATTCGACCGTCAGGAGAAGGAGCATAGTCCCGAGGAGCGTTCGGCAGAAGGAATACGTCACCGGGGTGGCGGAGTACGACATAGTCTTCGCGATCGGGCCAGCCGGAACGGGCAAGACATATCTCGCCATCGCGATGGCGCTGGCGGCGCTGAAGAGGGGGGAGATCGAGAAGATCTTCCTGTCGAGGCCGGTCGTAGAGGCGGGCGAGAACCTCGGATTCCTGCCGGGGGACCTGCAGGAGAAGATCGATCCGTATATAAGGCCGATATTCGACGCGCTGCACGATATGATAGGAAGGGAAAAGACACAGAGGATGATCGACACGGGCGTCCTCGAGATAGCGCCTCTCGCATACATGCGCGGAAGGACACTGAACAACGCGTTCGCCGTTCTCGACGAGGCGCAGAACAGCACGATCATGCAGATGAAGATGTTCCTGACGAGACTGGGAGTCAACTCGAAGGCGATCGTCACGGGCGACATCACCCAGATCGACCTGGCCGACCCGTCCAGGTCGGGGCTCGTGGTTGTCTCGGAGTTACTAGGCGATGTCGAGGGTATTGAATTCGTATGGTTCGGGGAGGAAGATGTTGTGCGGCACAGCCTCGTCAAGAGGATCATCAAGGCGTTCAGCCGAATAAGGCCCGGCGGCGGCGAACCGGAGGCTTCCGATGAATGATAAGCCATCAGGCGGCGAGAACGGCAATCCCCTCGATGGATTGCGCAGGGGGTTGACGGCCCTGCGTCCCGCTTCGCTGAGGGACGACAGTCGTCTGCTTCCCGCGATCTACATCGTGGTGTTCGTTGCGCTGTCGATACTCCTTTTTCCGCCGACGAGGAAGACGAGAGAGGTGGCCTTCAACGAGGGCGACATCGCCGACATCGACGTGATCTCCCCGTTCACCTTCGTTGTTCCGCTGAGCGACCGGGAAGTCGAGATCAACAGGGCGAGGGCCGCCGTCAGCGTTCCCCCGGTATACAGGACGAGATCCGAGGTGCTCGAGCACCTTCCCGGAGACCTGACCGGGCTGATGGAGAGGATAAAGGCGATCGCCACGGTCGATTCGATCCCTCCCGAGGAAAGGTCGCAGATCATGAGGGAGATGGTCCCCACCCTCGAGAGAGAGCCGGTGGAGCTCCTTCTTGTGCGGGAGACTCGCCGTAAGATCCTCGACGAGGGACTAGCAATACAGAAACGGCTCCTCGAGCGCGGGATAATAAACGATGCCTCGCCGCTGAGACGGAGGGACTATCCGCACATCTCACTTGTAGACGGCGATTCCGAGAGGCTGATGCCGGCGAACGGCCTGATCGAGCAGGGTCAGCTCGAAGCCGTCATACTGGGGCGTGCCGAGCGCGTCTTTCCCAACAGCGACGATGCGCAGCAGCTGTTCTACGCGATCGTCCGGTCGCATATCGTTCCCAATATGATCTACGACGCCGACGAGACGAGGCGGAGGCAGGACACGGCTATGGCCGATGTCCCCCTCGAGTACGAGGTTTCGAAGAACCAGCGGATCATAGCCAAGCACGACAAGGTGACCAAGAAGCAGGTCGGGGAGCTCGAGTCCCTGGAGCGTTCGCGGACAAGTCTCGAGCTGTCGAAGTCGCAGATGCAGAGGATACTGCTCTTCATCGGCAAGATCGTGCGCATACTCCTTCTCGTGGCGATGTTCGCGGCGGCGCTCTACAGGTTCGACGGATCCCTCGTCAGGGAGACGGAGAAGCTGACGCTGACATTCATAATAGTCCTGTTCTATCTGCTGATGACGGCCTTGGTGGTCAGGCTGCCCTTCCTGAGCGAGTACCTCGTGCCCGTCGCCTTTGTGTCGCTGGTGGCGACCGCGTTCTTCGGTACGCTGACCGCGCTGATCTTCACCTTGTTCGCCTCGCTCCTCCTGATCACGCATACCGACCTTCCGGGAAACCTCGCGGTTATCTCGATACTGGCAGGCTCGGCCGCGATCTTCAGCATCGCCCAGCTGCGCGAGAGGCGTAATTTCTACACGATATTCCTCTATGTCTCGCTTGCATACATCATCGGGATCTCGAGTTTCGGCATCGCAGACGCCTTCGGTATGAGCGAGTTCCTTTTCGGTTCCCTGTATGGGATCGCGAACGCTTTTGCATGCACGATCCTCGTCATGTTCCTCATGCCGATCTTCGAGTCGCTGTTCAGCGTGACGACGAACTTCACCCTGATGGAGCTGAGTGACCTGAACAGGCCGCTGCTGAAGAGACTGATCATGGAAGCGCCAGGGACATACCATCACTCCCTGATGGTCGGCAACATGGTCGAGGCGGTGGCCTCGGACGTGGCGGCCAACGGGCTGCTCGCAAGGGTGTCGGCCTACTATCACGATATAGGCAAGCTCGCCAAGCCGGAGTATTTCTTCGAGAACAAGGGTGAGAACTTCAACAAGCACGAGAAGCTCTCCCCTACGATGTCGGCGCTTATCCTCGCGTCGCACGTCAAGGAGGGGCTCGACCTCGCGAAGAAGGAGAAGATGCCGAAGGTCGTCATGGACGGTATCCGCGAGCATCACGGGACGACTGTAATGGCGTTCTTCTACAACAAGGCGCTCGAGTACGATTCGCATGACAGCGTGAATGTCGACGATTTCAGATATCCGGGGCCGAGGCCTCAGTCGAAGGAGACCGCCCTTATCATGCTCGCCGATTCATGCGAGGCGGCCGTCAGGTCGCTCAAAGAACCTACCTCGCCGAGGATCAGGGCGCTTGTAACGAAGATCTTCGCGGCGAGGATGAACGACGGGGAACTGGACAACAGCGGCCTGACCCTCAACGACATCGCTGTGATAAGGGAGAAGTTCATTCAGTTCCTCACCGGCATCTTCCATCCGCGCGTGCAGTATCCGTCGCAGGACGAGCCGGACGTGGAGGGGGTGCGCAGCGTTGAGGATAACGGCAGTCAGCAGCAGTCCGTTGGTGACAGGAAAAAGCGAGTTTGACCGGGCCGCCGACCTGGTAGAGGCCCTGGGCTCGAGAGGCGCCGGCGACCGGAGGGTCGACGTCACGCTCGTCGGTGAGCGCCGTATGGCCGGCCTCAACCGGGAATACAGGGGACGCAGGGGCGCGGCCGAGATCCTCACATTCGTGTACGACGACGATCCCTCTCCACGGGGCGAGGGCCCGGCGGGGGAGATCCTGATCTGCTGGAAGAGGCTCGCCGCTTCGGCCGCAAGGCTGGACGTTTCGAGGCGGGCGTACCTGCTCAGGCTCGTCGCTCATGGGCTCTCCCACATCGAGGGATTTTCGCACGGGAATGAAGGGGAGGCGGAGAGGATGGAAAAACGTGAAGGCGAGATCCTCGAGGGGATGGTCCCGGAGAGGGACCTCGCGAGGATGCTGCGCGGATAAAGAACTGAAAGACCATGCAACCGATTATATTGAAAACGATCGCGCTTATGCTCCTGGCGGTGGCCCAGTTTCTCGTGGCGGGGGGGATCACGGCATTCGCGAAGGTATCCCGCATGAGTGAGGACAGGGTATTCCCGAAGGCGTCCGGAGCGAACAGCTGCCCGAGGATGATCCACAGGGGACGCCTGCACGCGGCGATGATACTCGTCGCGGTCGAGGTCGCCATCGTCGTTGCCGTCTCGCGCATACTGCCCGAAACGGCGGCCGCGATACTCGAATGGTCGGCCGGAAAGCACTTCTTCGCGGTATCTGCCGTTCCTGCCGCTGGTGTGCTTCTTATCGTGATCGCCGCCCTGGCGGGGATCGGTACCGCGGTCAGGTACCCGGCCGGCATGGCAAGGCTCGTTTCGTACCCGTTCTGTCCCGTATACCTTCTGCTGAGGCCGTTTTCCGGCCTGCTGCTGAGGATTATCTCACTCGTCTTCCCCGATCTCCCCGGCGAGCTCGCTTCACCGTTCATGCTGATTCATCATCCCGAGGAGCCGGGCGAGGGGTTTATCGAGGACAACGGCAGCAGGCTCGTGCACAGCATCGTCGAGTTCGGCGAAAAGAAGGTCCGCGAGGTAATGGTGCCGCGGATCGACGTCTTCGCCATCGAGAAGGGGATAACGATGACCGAGGTGCGCGAGGTGGTCTCCGGCGGCGGGCATTCGCGCGTTCCGGTCTACGACGGAAACATCGACCGCATCGTCGGCATGCTCTATGTGAAGGAGCTTGTGACCGTAGCGAGCGGTGAGGAGGACAGGGGTATCGAGCACCTGACGCGGGAGCCTTACTTCGTTCCCGAGGGCAAGAAGATCGATGATCTCCTCAAGGAATTCCAGGTCAAGAAGATTCATATGGCTATAGTAGTAGACGAGTATGGAGGGACCTCCGGCATCGTCACTCTCGAGGACATCCTCGAGGAGATCGTCGGCGAGATAAGGGACGAGTTCGACCATGAGGCGCCTGACGTGAGGAAGGCGGGGGAGGGCAGGTACGTGGTCGAGGGAAGGACCTCTCTCGACGACCTCGGTGAGATGCTCGGCATGAAGCTGGCCTCGGAGGATGTCGATACACTCGGAGGGTTCCTCTACAACCTGCTCGGCAGGGTGCCCGAGGAGGGTGAGGAGTTCGAGTACGAGGGGATCACATTCAGGATCGAGCGGCTCGATGGCCAGCGCATAGCGGAGGTCGTCCTGACCCTTGCCGGAGCAGACGGGGGCTCATCCGCCTGACCTTGGCCGGCTGGAAGGAAATTCGGGATGTTTACCTGGTTTCGAAGGAAGTTTCTCACCGGTCTGATAATACTGTTGCCCACTGTCCTGACCGGCTGGATACTCTTCCGCCTGTTCAAGTCGGTAGACAGCATCCTGCGGCCCATCGTGGCGAGGTATCCCTTTTTCGATATCCCAGGGCTGGGATTCTTCGCTGTCATCGTGATCCTGCTGCTCACGGGGATCTTCGCCGGGAATTTCATCGGTCGCCGGATCATCCACTGGGTGGAGAAGGGGATCGGCCAGATCCCGCTGGTGAGCAGGATGTACACCGCATTCAAGCAGATGAGCGAGGTATTCCTGCAGGAAAAGAGGACGGCCTTCCGCAGAGCGGTCATCATCGAATATCCACGCAGGGGGATATACTCGGTGGGATTCGTCACATCGACCTGGAGTTACCGCGATTCCGGCGGGACCGACAGGGTCTTCATCAACGTCTTTCTGCCCACTACTCCCATTCCCACCTCGGGCCTCTTCCTGATGCTCCCCGAGGAGGACGTCATCCCCATGAACTGCTCCGTCGAGGAAGCGCTGAAGATGGTGATATCGGGCGGTGCGATAATCTCATCGATCCCCGCCATCGATGCGGC
>JAUWMD010000043.1 GCA_030613345.1 Candidatus Krumholzibacteriota bacterium | reverse complement strand
ATCCGGCCGGGAGCTGCCTCCGTGACCGGACTGCCCGTGGTCGACTGCTGGTCGGCGTCCCTCTGAGTCTCTGTCCCCTCCATCCTGAAGACAAGCTTGCCGCGGCCGCTGCAGTCGAATCCCTTGGCCGCCGTCCCCCCCCAGCTATAGGGTGTTCCGAGGCAACGCCTCGCCCTGCCGGTCACCGCCTCCCTGGCGGGCGGGCCGGACGGAAGATCCTCCAGCGCTCCGGTCTCGATGTAGCCGAACCTTCCACCGGGAAGCTCTACGCTCGTATAACCCTCTGCCGTCTCGCCAGTTACAATTATTGTCCCGGCCGTAACATCGGATACGGGTATGCTCCCCGCCCTCGGCTCGGCCAGCACGTACGTAACGCCGGCCCCCACCATGGCCCCGGCCCGCTCCCTGTACGAGGCGGCCGTTTCCCGCGGGAATTCGCCGACGTTCCACGACCGGACCCAGCCGTGATACCCGTCGTCAAGCATGACGAGATACCAGTCTCCCCTCGTGTCGAGGCGTGTCATCGTCTCGCCCATGATCGCCTGGGTCAGAAGCTCGGAGGAATGTTCCGGCTCGCGCCGCAGGTCGACAACACTCGATACGGCCCAGAGCAAATCAGCCGACGAGGATCCGGCGAGCTCGATCCCGGCGCCCGGCGGCGGCGAGAGCTCATCGAATACCTCCCGGCGGCTTATCGTCACGTGGAGCCTTCCGCCGGCATCCGTGACGATCTTCGACCACGAACTCCTCCAGTCAAGCCCCAGTCTCAACACCGCTCCGGCGATCTCTTCGCTGATCCTGGCTGCAGAATCTCTCATATCATTCATTACCTCCCTCCCTTCCACGGAACGAGCCTCCGCGGGTCCAGGGCTTCCCTCAGGCCGTCCCCGACGAGATTGATCGAGCATATCACGAGTGTCAGGACCAGGCCCGGGAGGATCGTCAGCCACGGCGCCGTTCTCATGAACGCTATCCCCCGGGCGATCATCCCTCCCCAGCTGGGGTCGGGAGGCTGGATGCCGAGGCCGAGGAAACTGAGGCTCGACTCGGCCATGATCGTCATCCCCAGCCCCAGCGTGAATACCACTATAAGCGGGGACAGGCATTGCGGAAGTATATATCTTGTAATTAGTTTCAGATGACTCGCCCCGGCGGCCCTCGCCGCCTGGACGTAATCGCGGCCCCTGATCGAGAGGACCTGGGCGCGCACGAGCCTCGCCATTGCGGCCCACCCGACCGCCCCGAGGGCGACGCTGAGCGCCCATACTCCGGGAGTGACGACGGCCATGATCGCGATCAGGAGCAACAGGGTCGGGAAGGCGAACGTGATGTCTGCCAGCCTCATGATCAACCCGTCGGTCCTGCCGCCGAAATATCCTGCGATCGTGCCGGCAAGCAGGCCGAGGATCAGGGAAAGCGTCCGTGCCACCAGTCCCACGCCGAGCGACACCCTTCCCCCGTGAAGGACCCTCGAGAGGATGTCTCGCCCGAATGCGTCGGTACCGAAAGGATGCTCTTCCGACGGGGACTGAAGGGAAACGGAGAGATCCATCTCGATCGGATCGAAGCGGGTCAGCAGTCCGGGCATGAGAACAGCGGCCACGATCACGGCGAGGACGACGAGCCCCGCGACGGCCGCGCGGTTGGAGACGAACCTCGCCGCCGCCCTCTCCGATTCTCTCTTCCACCCCCGCTTCACAGCGTCTTTTTTTCTCTCCGCCGCTTCCGCCATTATTCCTCGCCCCCCCCCTCGCGTATCCGGGGATCTATGAATCCGTAACTTATATCAACTATGAGATTTACAAGAACAAAGAGGATCGCCATGAACAGCACGGAGCCCTGGATGACGGGGAAATCCCTTTTGAGTATCGACTGCACTATAAGCCTCCCGAGCCCGGGCCACCCGAATATAGACTCGGTCAGTACCGAACCGCCGAGATAGCTCCCGAAATCGGTTCCGACAATCGTCACGACCGGGATCAGAGCGTTCCTGAAGACGTGCTTTCCCATGACAGTTCCCTCGCCGAGGCCCTTCGCCCGGGCGGTCCTGACGAAATCCTCCGATCCGGCCTCGAGGAACCCCGCCCTGGTCACCCTCGCCACGGTCGCCATCGAGGCAAAGGAAAGCGTCAGGGCCGGCAGGACTAGATACCTGATCGAACCTCCCCCGTACCCCGACGGGGGAAGGATCTCGAGCCTGATGGCAAAGAGGTGAATCAGCAGCAGCCCCAGCCAGAAAACGGGGATCGACACTCCGACGAGGGTCAGGGCCATCAATGACTTTCCCGCCCAGGGTATGCGTCCCGAGCCGGCGACGGCCCCGGCCGCCATACCCCCGCCCACGGCGATAAGCATCGCCGCCCCCGCGAGGGTAAGGGTACGGGGAACCCTCTCCCTTATCGTCTCCATCACGGGCCTTCCCGTGACGAACGACCTGCCGCGGTCGAACCTCGCGACACGGCCGAGGTAATCGATATAGCGCAGCGCCAGCGGGCGGTCGAGCCCGAGCTCGCCTCGGAGGCGCTCGAGAGTCTCCTCGTCGTACCTCTCGCCGACGAGGGAGAGCACCGGATCGCCAGGAATGACGTACATTATTATAAACGTTACTGTTACGACCCCGAAGAGGATCGGGATCAGCAGGAGGAGCCTTCTGGTGATGAATCTTCCCATAATACTCCGGCGGTGCCTATCTCAGCGACACCCCCGTGAACCTCTGACCGTTGAATATCACAGGTATCTCATACCCCTCGAGCCGGTGCGACACCACCTCGTACCTGACGGGAAACCACAGAAATATCCAGGGAGCGGCCTCCATCACCCTTTTCTCCGCTTCCGCGTACATCTCCCACCTCGCCGCCGGATCGCTCACACCCGAGGCGATGTCTAGGATCGAATCGACAGCCTCATCGGCAAAGCCTGCCCTGTTCCCCCCTCCACCCCTGTTTTCCGAGTGAAAGAGGGGCACGAGAAAATTGCCCGCCTCGGGATAATCGGCGAACCAGTCGAGATAGAACGCGTCGGGCGTCCCCCTGTCGACCGCCTGCTTGAAGGCGCTCCACTCCCGGGTAACTATCTTGACATCGATGCCCACCCGGGCGAGGAATCCCTGCACGCTCTCGAGGATCCGGCCCGACTCGGGATTCTCCCGCTGCCATATCTCCATGGAGAACCCGTCGGGATAGCCGGCCTCCTCGAGAAGTTGCACGGCCCCCGCCGGATCGTACCGGTAGAGGGGCGCGGGAGGGGGAGATCCCCTGAGCCCCGCGGGAACGATTCCTGTCGCCTTCTCAGCCGCGCCGAAGAGGATATGCCCGATCACCGACTCGACGTCGATCGCCATATTGAGGGCTCTGCGCACACGGGGATCGTCGAAGGGCGGTTTTTCGTTGTTCAGGCCGATGTACACGATCCTCAGCTCAGGCTTACTCAGCAGTCTCACGCCCGCCGAGCGCCACAACTCGAGCTCCGCCGGGGGGATCTCGAGGAGATCGAGGTTTCCCACCTCGAACTCGGCGACCCTCGTCATCGTCTCGGGGATGAGCCGAATGCTGATCCTCGGCACCCCGGAATCTGCTTCGGGGCTGAACATGTTCCTCTCCAGGACGATCTCGTCGCCGGACTTCCACGAGACGAGCCGCCACGGCCCGCTCCCCGTCGGCCTCCTTCCGTAATCCCTGCCGAGTGAATCGGCAGCATCGGGGGAGACGATCCCGGCGGCGGGCATGGCGAGAAGGCTGAGGAAGTGGGCCGCACGATTCCCGAGCCTAATGACGAGCGTGGAATCGTCCCTTGCCTCGATCGAGCACCCGCCGGCGCGTCCGGCGTGAAAGTCGGACGCCCCTGCAACCGGCTCGAGGACCCACCACCTCGGAGATGCCGTCGAAGGCGCAATGAGTCTCTTCAGGGAGCTCTCCACGTCGAACGCCGTCACTGAACCACCGTCACTGAACCTGCCCCCGGTAATGTGGAAGACATACTCGAGCCCATCTCCGGAAACGGTCCAGCTGCGGGCGAGATCGGGCTCGATCGATCCGTCAGGCTCGAACCTGACGATGTTCGAATGTATCAGGGAGCTGACCCAGCCGGAGGAATAGTCTACCGCAGAAGCGGGATCGAGATTGGTCGGTTCGGTCTGCAGAACGAGCCTGAGGGCGGGAGGCCCTTCCCCGCCACCGCACGAGACGATCAGCAGGGCGGATATGAGGGAAGCGGTAATAGACAGAATATGTCTGATCATCAGCCGGTCAGATACTCCTCGTATCGTAAAGCATGTAGAGCCCGGAACCCATTGAATCCTCGAATATGAAGGCAATCCCCTTGGAATAGTAGTACCAGATCTTCAGACTGCTGCCGAGGGTCGTTCCGTCGCGGTCGACCGTATTGTCGGGCGGACCGTGTCTGATATATATCCTTCCCATGTCGGTCTTCCAGCCCGGGCCGTGCGAGCCGAAGTTCTCCAGAGTGAATCTCACCCGGCGCAGAAACTCGCTCAGCTCCTCGTTGATGTCGGTCGTCCTTGTCGGATCCTTCGATTTCCAGTACCTGTTCCACTCGTCTATCCGCTCTTCGGGGAAAATGTTGCGAAGCCGCTTGATATCGTCGTCTTCGACGATATAGCCGAGCAGCTCGAGCGTATCCTCGAAATACTCGTCGAACATCGCCCTCCCGAGCAGCATTGTGAAGCTGCCCGTCCTGACGACCCTCTTCGTCGAGTTGGGTATCGAAACGGCCGCGGTGACCTCGAAAAAGCCGAGGGGCAGGTCGTCGACGTTCATCTCCATGCAGAACATGCCCCGGCCCTCTCCGTCCACCTCGAAGGTCTGCCTCGTATATGCCTTGATGTGCTTCCTGGAATCCCGCACCCTGACCGTTACTTCAATCCCCCTGCCCGTCCTGTTTTCGATGGGGGAGAGTACGGTCCAGCTCATCCGGATCCATCCCTCGAAACCTATGAAGACCTCGCCGGCAAGCGGCCTGAAGCCATCGGGGATCTCGCTCGAGCAGCCGGAGAAAAACAGCTCGCCGGGGGGAGGTTTGCTCCCTCCCCTGCCATCATCCGGGGCGGAGAAGACCGGATCGGACATCTCGAAGAGCCCGTGCCCCCTGCCGTATATCATGACCTCCGCGAGGCGCTCATACTTCAGCGAGGTCTTTACCACCTCGATCGTCACCCTCAGATCGTATTCCCCCGGGCCCATGGGGATCTTCTTCGTCACCTCGGAGAGCATGCCGGCGCTGCGGGTCATCTTGTAGTCCAGAACGGTCACCGTCTTCTCGATGACCTCGCCTCGGACTCTTACGCCCTCCTCGTCGCGTATCTCGATATATATCCTGTAATCGGCAACGTAGCCTGAAGGCTGGCGGAAGAAGACGAGGCGCCTGTAATCGATCGCCGTGCTGACGACGAGCAGGACGTTCCCCTCGGCATCGATGCTCTGCCCCACGGAAAGCTCGAACGGCCTTCTCACCGATCTGGTCATCGCCTGCGCCGCGACATCGCTCACGGCCGACGGCCCGAGCGATATGGCCGCGGCGGCCAGAAGCAGCGACGTTATTGCCGTAAATCCCCTTCGCATCGATACCTCCTGCCTGATACATTATAGCCATCACGGGGCGGCACGGGCAAGTTTAATGAGTTACGTCCGGCGACGCACCGGAAAATCGGCGGGTTATTCGTAGTGCAGGGCCTTTATCGGATCCATCCTGGCCGCCCTGTTGGCCGGATAGAGGCCGAAGATCAGGCCGATCGATGCGGAGAAGACAAACGCGATGACTATCCAGATGAACGGGACCGAGTAGGGGAACTTGATCAGCTTCGCCACACCTCTCGCCGCCAGAAGCCCGAGGAATATTCCGATCATCCCTCCCACCCCGGTCAGGGTCACCGCCTCGATGAGGAACTGCTGCATGATATCGGTCCTCCTCGCTCCCATCGCCATCCTGACGCCGACCTCGCGAGTCCTCTCGGTGACCGAGATGAGCATGATGTTCATGACCCCTATGCCACCCACCATCAATCCGATAGACGAGATCACGACCAGCACGAGGCCTATGTAGGTGGTTATGCTCGCCAGCATCTCCCTGAAGCCCTCGGACGTCGTGATGTGGAAATCGTTCTCCTCGCCGGGACCCAGCTTCCGGGAGATGCGCATCAGGGCGTGGACCTCCTCCTCCCCCTCCTCGAGCCCGTACTCCGGCTTTATCGTGATTCCCATCTGGTAATCGTCGAATCGGAATCCGAGATCTTTCTCGTACGTCGTATACGGGACCACTGCGTAGTTGTCGCTGATGCTTCCGAGGATACTCCCCCTCGTCGCCATCGCTCCGACCACTTCGTAATTGTGATTGCCGATCTTGATCCACTTGCCGATCGGGTCGCGGTGGGGGAAGAGGTCCTTCGCCGGTCCGTAACCGAGCACGATCACGCGCCTGCTGCGGTCGGTCTCGAACTCGGTATAGAACCTGCCGTGCTCGATTGTGATGCTGTACATATGCCCGAAGTTGTGCGTAGAGCCGACGACCTGTATGAGGTTCGTCCGTTCCCCCTCGTACCGAAGGACGCGCATCCTTCCCTGCGGGTCGATACTGAGGTCGACATACTCGCAGCTGCTGCAGTTCTCCTCGAGGAACTTCGCGTCCCTTATCGAGAACTGCTTGCGCCTCAGGAGGTCCCGCCTGTCCTTGCCGCCACCCATCGGATCGAACCGCGAGATGAAGAGGTACGGCCTGTCGGCCGAAACAATGTCCTCCTGTACCCGTTTGCCGAGGCCCGACATGACGGTGACCATGGCCAGAACAGTCGTCACGCCGATCGCCACGCCGACTATGAGCAGGCCCGAGCGCATCCTGTGAGTGCGGATCACCTCGGCGGCCTGCCGGAAGTTCTCCTTCCAGACCTGACCCTTCCCTTCGCGAGCCTTTTTTATTGTTCCATCAGCCGCCATCTTCATCCTAATCGTAATGCAGGGCAACCACCGGATCGAGATTTGCCGCCTTGCTTGCCGGGTACGTCCCGAAAACGAGTCCTATGAAGAAAGTCACGATGAGCCCCGCCGCTATCGACCATGGGGCGATCACGTACGGGAGCGGGGAGATTATCGAGATGATCGCCGCGATCGTGAAGCCGACAAGTATCCCCATGACTCCGCCGATCAGCGACAGGGTGACCGCCTCTACGATGAACTGCCAGATTATATTCGACTTTCTCGCGCCGAGGGCCTTTCTCAGGCCGATCTCCTTCGTCCGCTCTGTCACCGAGACGAGCATCACGTTCATCAGCACTACACCCCCGACCACGAGTGCGATCGAGACTATGAATATCAGGGCGTTGAATATCGACGTAGATATCTTCTTCCAGAGCGAGATGAGGTTCTCCGAGGTCACGATCGCGAAATCGTTCTCCTCCATAGGCCTGAGCCCGTGCCTGATCCTCATCGCCATCGTCGCCTCGTCGACGGCCTGCTGCAGGAGCGCTATGTCGGCCGCCTTGACCTTGATGTCGATCGAGATCCTCGAACCGTAGATCTTGAGATAGGTATTGATCGGGATGTATACGAACCTGTTTCTCGATTCCCCGAGGACGGTGCCGAGGTCCTCTACCGCTCCTATGACGGTAAAATGCTTTCTTCCGATCTTGATCCTCGCCCCGAGAGGGTCGCGCCCGGGAAAGAGTCTCGTATAGACATCCCAGCCGAGCACCGCCACGTTCGTAGACTTCTGGTCCTCGAGCCGCGAGAAATGCCTCCCCATGAAGAGGGGGGCGTCGTCGATCATCGGATATTCCTCCGACCTTCCCTTGATCGCTATCCTGTCGACCCACTCGTCGCGAAAGCTCACCTGGTCCTCGCCGCGCGCCGCTGCCCCGACATACGAGGCTGACGGGATCTTGTCGCGCAGATAGTCGACATCGCTCAGCCTGATCCTCGGGTTGCGCGCGAAAGCCTCGAGAAAAGCGTCGAGATCGGTGATCGCCTCGAAGAAGTTGATTCGCTCGATATCGAAGACGTTGCTCCCCTGACCGGCGATCTCTTCCTTGACATAATCGTCTATGCCGCCGATGAGCGACACCACGGCGATGACCGACATCGTCCCGACGATATTGCCGAGAAGCGTTAGAAAGGTGCGGAGCTTGTTCTCACGCAGCGCCCTGAGGGCGATATTCATTCCCTGAAATATCAGCATGGCCCGCTCACTTCTTCGCGGCCTTGTGGACCGCTCACTTCTTCGCGGCCTTCTTGGTTATCTTGACCCTCTGCCCGTCCTTGAGATCCCTGATCGCCCTGTAGTTGCCGCTTACCACCTTGTCGCCTTCCTCGAGGCCGGAGATGACCTCGAAGTGGGTCTGTCCGGAGACGCCCATCTTTATCCGCCTGAACTCGGCCCTGCCGTCGACCACGACGAATACACCCTCGACCTCTCTGCTTTCTTTTTTCTTCTTCGCTGAAGTAGAGTCGGCTTTCTCGGCATACCCCTTAAGGTCCTTCTCCTGCCTGACGGTGAGGCTCTGTATCGGGATGGCGATCGCGTTTTCGGTACGGGCGGCAATTATCTCCGAATCGGCCGAAAGGCCCGGTCTGACGTTGGGGATCGTATCTAAAACGGTGATGACGACCTTGAAATCAACGCCCTGCTGTCCCGAAACCGAGGATGAGAGTATCGGGCTGTTGCCGACCTCCGTCACGATGCCGGAATACGATGTGTCGGGAAAGGCATCCAGGGTGACCTTGGCGGACTGTCCCATCTCGATGCTGACCACCTCGGTCTCGTCGACCTCGACCTCCGCCTCGATGGTGGAGAGATCTGCTATCGTCATCAGCACGGTCCCGGGATTGTTCAGCGTTCCCATGATGGCGATCTCGCCTTCCTCCACGTTGAGGCGCGTGACGATGCCGGCCATCTCGGCCTCTATCGTTACCTCCTTGAGGTTGTGTCTGGCGCTGGAGAGCTGCGCCTCCTGCTGCCTGACGAGCTGCCGTGCCGATTCGAGATTGGAGATGCCGACGTCACGGGCGGTCCTTGCGTCATCTACCTCCTTGTCGGTCAGGTATCCGTCAGCAAACAGCCTCTCCGCCCTGTCAAAGTCGCTCTCGTACTGCTTCAGCTGGTAACTCGCCTGGCGCTTGCCGGCCTTTGCCGATTCCACTGCCGCCTCCAGCCGGTTAACGATGGTCTCGAGCTGTATCGGGTCGATCTGGATGAGAAACTGTCCCTGCTCGACGTAATCCCCCTCCTTCACGGCGACCCTCGTGACCTTGCCGATGTTCGAGGCACTGATGTCGATCTGTCTCTTCGGCTTGATGCTTCCCGAGGCGGATATGATCATCTCGAGGTCTTTGCGGCCCACTTCCTCCACCTGGACCGCGAGCTCCTTGCCGCCCTTGGCCTTGAGGTTGATCAGTACGAGCACGACCACCACAACGACGATACCGATGGCTATCCAGTGCTTCCTGGTCATCTCTCCTCCTGGTTTTTCTGCCGCTTGCGTTTTCGAAAGACCCCACGATCAGAGCGGATCGGGGCTTTCTGCAGGTACGTTGCCGCCCCGCGGGAAGGGCCTTCAACCCCTCCTGACGTCCGATTCTATCATTCCGTCGAGGAGCCTTATCACGCGCCTGGCGTAATCGGCGATATGCTCCTCGTGTGTCACCATCACTATCGTGTTGCCGGCCTCATGGATCGTGTCGAAGAGAGACATGATCTCGATGCCCGTCTTGCTGTCGAGGTTTCCCGTCGGCTCGTCGGCGAGTATGATCGACGGCCTGTTGACCATCGCCCTGGCGATGGCCACCCTCTGGCGCTGTCCCCCGGACAGCTCGCTCGGCCGGTGCGGCGCCCTGTCGGTGAGGCCGACCGATTCGAGCACCTCCTCGGCCCTTCTGCGGCGTTCGTCGGCTGGGAGACCTCCGTAAATAAGCGGCAGCTCGACATTCTGGGCCGCGGTGGCCCTCGGCAGCAGGTTGAACGTCTGGAAGACGAATCCTATCTCCCTGTTCCTGATCCTGGCCAGCTCGTCGTCGCTGAGGTTGCTGACCTCCTGGCCGTTGAGCCAGTAGTCGCCGGCCGACGGCGTATCGAGGCATCCGAGCAGGTTCATGAATGTCGACTTCCCCGAGCCGGAGGGCCCCATGATCACAACGTATTCGTTCCTCTCGATCTCGAGATCGATCCCCGCAACCGCCTCTATTTTCTGTACTCCGACCTCGTATATCTTTTTAACTCCGCTGACCTTTATCAGCATCTCATTCTCCCTCTTGTCCGGCCCTGAGCCTCGATTCCCTGCCGGTCGCCCTGTCGAGATCAGCAATGGCGACGAGGTAGTCACACTTCGCGCCGATGACGTTCGCCTTCGCCTCGGTCAAGGCCACCTGCGCAGCAATCGTGTCGAGCATCGTTCCTGCGCCGACCCTGTGCCTTTCCTCTGCGAGCCTCACGTCTTCCTGCGCCTGCTCGACGGTCTCGGTGGCAACCGCCTCCCTCTCGATCGCCTCGTTTATGATGATGATGAGGCTCTTGATCTCCTTGACGGCGTTGAGCATGCTCTTCTCGAGCTGATACTCGGATATCCTGTAATCCGCCTTTGCCGTCTTGACGCTGGAGCTTGTGAAGAACCTGTCGAAGACGTTGATCCGCATGTAGGCGGTGATGTTCCAGGAATACTCTTCGCTGAAGAAATTGAGGTTCTCGGCCATCTCCCGATCGCTCCAGAAATATCCGAAGTTCGCGCCGAATATCGGCAGCCATCCGCTCCTGGCGACCCTCACACCGGCGTCGGCCCCCTTGAGGTAGGCCCTGAGCCCTCTGAGGTCAGATCTGTTCTGTATCGCGAACTCGATCTCGCTGGAAGGATCGGGGTTTGTCATGCTCATCACGAGCACCGTGTCGACACCCAGACCGGAGTTGTCATCGAGGTTGAGAACCGCTATCAGGTCCTCACGGGCGAGCTCCACCTGGTTCTTCGCCCTGATCAGGTCGAGCTTCGTGTTCGAGTGACGCACTTTCGCCTTCAGGACGTCGGCCCTCGTGCCGGAGCCGACCTCGAGTAGCGCCTCGGTCCTGTCGAGGCTCTGCCTGGCCTGGTCGACACTCTCCTCGGCGACGACGGTCAGCCTCTCGAATCTGACAACGTTGTAGTAGGCCCGGATGACGGTGGCCGTGATCATGTCGTAGTTGTACTGGAGCTCTTCCTTCGCTCCCTCGCGGTTCCGCTTCGCCTGCCTGAGCCTCGCGTAGTTGGCGCCGCCGTCCCATAGAACAACATCGGAGCCGATACGGAATGTGTAGTCCTCGAAATCGAACCCCTGCTGCTTCACCGGGCGGCCCGACGCATCGATCAGCACGGAAGAAGGGCCGTAATACCGGTGGCCGGCATAGAAGTCGATCTGCAGGTTGGGCAGAAGGTTCCCGTAACCGTAGAGCACGTTGCTCTCCGATTTCTTGAGCGACTGCCTCGCCATTCCCATATCGGGATTGTTCACGAGCGCAGTATCGATGCACTCCCTCAGCGACAGTATCCTCTCCGCGGAGAACGCCCCGGATGCCGCCGTCGAGACCATGATCGCCGCGCTCACCGCAATCACGGAGAGCGATATTCCTCTCTTTGCTCGAAACATCGTAGAAGCCTTTCCTTCTGTTACGGACTGTGAAACCGGTGACTCTGTATAATGATACACTTAACTGATACGAATATTCGTTCCTTTAGTTTCAATCAAGAGTTACCGTGTGTCAACAAATCCTTGGCAGGTGTCTGTCAGGTCCTCCCCACTCCCCGGAAAGGGCAAAAAAAAGGCCCGGGGAACAGTCCGGACCTCGTTAATCTCTTTTTCGCAATCTATCAGTTGCCGTGCAGCTTGAATCTGATTGGAACGGCCATACTGGCCCTCACCGGGACCGTCCTCTGCTTCGCAGGCTTGAAGAGGAACTTCCTCGCAGCGGCTATGGCCGCTTTCTCCATCGCCGGCGTCACGTCGGACTGGATGACCGAGGCACTCTCCACCTTGCCGTCCGTTCCGACTACCACTCGCAGTAGCACCGTTCCCTCAATACCGGCCTGTCTCGCCAGGGCGGGATAGCTCGGCGGAATGTACTTGATCAGCTGAGGAGGCTCGTCGAACGCGTAGAACTCCGAAGACGACTCGGACGGAGGCGGAGGCGGAGGCGGGAGGTTCTCGATACGATCGAAACTCGTCGGGGCGATCTCGGTATCCTCGTCCACTTCCTCGCCCTCCTCGGCTGCGATCGGCACTACTGGCTGATCGATCTCCTTCGGAGGAGGTGGAAGCTCGAAGTCCTCGGCCGTCTCGATCACGATGAACTCCTGTTCCTTCAGCACGTAAGGCTTGAATTCGAAGGGGGGCGAAAAGTAGATACCGACGAAATGCAGAACGAGCGTCGCATAGAGCGAGTTCCGCAGATACCTGTTGTACCCCGCCTTGAATTTCTGGTTTTCAATAGCGACAACGGCCACGAAGGCCCCCTTTTTCGATTATCTGCTATTCATCACCGAGTGAAACGAATGTCACGTTGACAGCGTTAGCTTCCTTTAGCTGATCCATGATGCGGGAGACGAGGTCGTATTTCGTCCGCCTGTCGATGTGGAAGGCTACGATGAGGCTCCTGTTCTCCTCGAATCGTTTCGATACCACGGCGTCGATCAACTCGACCTCTACCAGCTTGTCGTTGATGCTGACCCTGCTGAACCGGTCGGCCCAGAT
>JAUWMD010000149.1 GCA_030613345.1 Candidatus Krumholzibacteriota bacterium | reverse complement strand
ATCTGGGCGAGGCGAGGGAGGAGCTCGAGGCGACCTACAAAGACGAACCAATGGATATAGGCTACAACGCCGCGTATATACAGGACATACTCAGGACTATCGACGGAGACGAGATCTCCTTCAAGCTCGACAGGCCGGACAACGCCGGGGTGGTGACGCCGGCCGACGAGAAGGGAGATATCAAGCAGCTCTGCATCGTGATGCCCCTCAGGATAAACTGACCAGCCGGGAGGGATTGGTGAGTTGGCTTGATAGTCGAAAGCCTCCATCTTGATTCATATCGCAATATAAAGGACGCCTCCCTGGAGTTTTCCGAGGGGTTCAACTTCATCACGGGCAGGAACGCCCAGGGGAAGACGAACCTCCTCGAGGCGATCCATATCTTCTCGCTGGGACGCTCGTTCAGAACTAGGCGCACGCCCGAGCTGGTCAGGTTCGGGAGTGAACACTTTTTTCTAAGGCTCATCGGAAGAAGCGATTCGGGGGTTGGATTCCGCCTGGAGATGGGCCAGGAGAGAAGCGGAAGAACGAGACTTTCAGTCAACGGGAAGCAGATGAAGGGCATCTCGGAGATCATCGGGTTTATGCCGAGCGTCATATTTACTCCGCGCGACGTCGAGCTCTCATCGGGACCGCCGGCGGTGAGAAGAACGTATCTCGACTATACCGCCGCACAGGTCTCGCCTGGATTTCTCGCCGACCTGAAAGAATACAGGCATGTGCTGAAACAGAGAAACTCGCTGCTCAGGTCTGCCGCCGCGGGAGGGATGCTGGACGAGACACAGCTCGAGGTGTGGGACGAGGCTCTCGCAGGGAAGGGAGCGGCAGTAGTGGGGGGGCGGATAGAGATGCTCGGTGTAATCGTGGAGCGTGCAAGGGAGATATTCGCCGAGGTGCTCGGACGCGATGACGGACTCGAGCTCGAGTACCGGTGCTCGTACGATTCGGAAGCCGGCGGGGAGGATTCCCTCAGGGCGGCCCTGGTCGCCGCACGGGAGAGCGAGAAAAGGAGGGGATACACCCTGGCGGGGCCGCACTACGACGACGTGATGATGAGGATAGACGGGGAGGAAGTCCGGAGATACGCTTCGCAGGGGCGCAGGCGCCTGCTCGCCGTCGTGCTGAAGCTCGCCCAGGCCGACGTGATCATGTCGCGCAGGGGGGAGAGGCCGGTCGTTCTGCTCGACGATATCTTCTCCGAGCTCGATGCGGGAGTGGTCTCGGGGGTGAGAAACATGCTCTCCGACAGGTACCAGAGCTTCATCACTTCACCCCGCGGGGACGACTTCCCCGGCGACATTCCCGGGGCAGCCTCGTACGAGGTCGAAAACGGCGTTTTCCGGGGTACCGAGAGCCCTTCAAAAGCGTCCTGAAAAGACCAGATTTCCCTTTGTTTTCACATGATTTCATCATACTATTCGGGGAACCGAAAGAACGTCTGGAGCCGCGGGAAATGCGTGAAAGAAATGGAACGGGAAGCGTTGGAGATATCATCCCCGCGGTACTCAGGATCCTCGGTCTCGAGGACCGGATGGACGAGGGGCGCCTGGTAAAAGACTGGCCTCTTATAGTAGGCGATCTTCTCGCGGCAAAGAGCGGCCCTCTGGAGATACGGGACGGTGTTCTCACCGTCGAAGTGAGGGACAACTCGTGGATGCAGGAGATCAGGTTTCATCAGAAACGGATAATCGAAAAGATCAACGATAGATTCCCGGGTCTTGGAGTGACCACGATCCGGCTCAGGATGGAAAGGGTGAGAGACGGGGAATGAGCAAGGAGTACACTGCAAAAGGCATCCAGGTCCTCAAGGGTCTCGACGCGGTGCGCAAGCGGCCGGCGATGTATATCGGAAGCACCGATATCCACGGCCTGCACCACATGATATACGAGGTCATCGACAACTCGATCGACGAGGCGATGGCCGGGCACTGCTCGAAGATAGGGATCGTCATATCGAAGGATGGATACGTGACCGTGACCGACGACGGACGCGGGATACCCGTAGATATGCACCCCACCCAGAAGAAGCCGGCCGTCGAGGTCGTCATGACGACCCTGCACGCCGGAGGAAAGTTCGCCCACGACAGCTACAAGGTCTCCGGCGGGCTGCACGGCGTCGGCGTCTCTGTGGTCAACGCCCTCTCGGAGTGGCTCGAGGTCGAGATCTTCCGCGACGGCAAGGTCTACTCGCAGCGTTACGAGAAGGGCGTGCCGAAGACAAAACTCACGTCGAAGGAGCAGGACGGGAATAAGAAGCGCACGGGTACCGTTGTCAGGTTCATGCCGAACAGCAAGATCTTCAGCACCCGCGAGTACAGCTTCGACACGCTGTCGCTGCGCATCCGGGAGCTGGCTTTCCTCAACGCGGGGGTCAACCTCGTCTTCGAAGACGAACGCTCGGGGAAGAGCCACGACTTCAACTACTCCGGTGGCATCATCTCATTCGTGGAGTTCCTCAACGAGAACAGGGATGTGATCCACAAGAAGCCGATCTACATAGTGGACCGGACAGATCCGTACGAGATAGAGGTGGCGATGCAGTACAACACGTCGTACGGGGAGAAGATATTCTGCTTCGCCAACAATATTAACACGGTCGACGGGGGAACGCATCTCACCGGATTCAAGGGCGCGCTGACGAGGACACTCAACAACTACGCGCAGAAGAACAACCTCTTCAAGAAGAGCAAGACGAATACGACACTGGCGGGCGACGATGTACGCGAGGGGATAACGGCCGTCGTCAACGTCAAGCTCCCCGAACCGCAGTTCGAGGGGCAGACGAAGGGGAAGCTCGGCAACAGCGAGATGAGCGGGCTTGTACAGGCGGCGGTCGGGCAGAAACTTGGAGAGTTCCTCGAGGAGAATCCCTCGGTCGCGAAAAAAATAATTGAAAAGTCGATGCAGTCGGCCCGTGCCCGCGATGCGGCGCGCAAGGCGAGGGAGCTGGTGCGAAGGAAGTCGGCGCTCGAGTCGAGCGCACTGCCGGGCAAGCTCGCAGACTGCTCGATGACAGACCCCGAGCAGTGCGAGCTCTATCTCGTCGAGGGCGACTCGGCGGGCGGCTCGGCGAAGCAGGGGAGGGACAGGCGCTTCCAGGCGATCCTGCCGCTGAAGGGAAAGATCCTCAATGTCGAGAAGGCACGCATAGACAAGATCCTCGCGAACGAAGAGGTCAGGACACTGATAACCGCCCTCGGCACGGGAATCGGCGAGGAGGAGTTCGACATATCGAAGGCGAGGTACAGGAAGATAATCATCATGACCGATGCGGACGTAGACGGCGCGCACATCAGGACCCTGATCCTCACCCTCTTCTTCCGCTATATGCCGAAACTGATCAGCGATGGCTGCATCTACATCGCACAGCCCCCGCTCTACCGGGCGAAGAAGGGCAAGATCGAGAAATACGCTTACGACGATAAAGAAAAGGACAAGATCATAAAAGAGATGGGCGGCCCGAAGGGCGTCTACCTCCAGCGGTACAAGGGCCTCGGAGAGATGAACCCCGACCAGCTCTGGATGACGACGATGGATCCGGAGAGGAGGACGATCCTCAAGGTCACACTCGAGGACGCCGTCGAGGCCGATCGCATCTTCACGATACTGATGGGCGACAAGGTCGAGCCGAGAAAGAAATTCATCGAGGAAAACGCGCTCGCGGTGCGGAACCTCGATGTATAGAGATTAATAATTCACGAGCGCTCCCGGGGTGGAGCGCGATCACCGGGCGGTGAAGGAGGAACAACCGGATGGATATCAGCAGGCAGCGGGTCATACCTGTATACATCGAGGACGAAATGAAAAGCTCGTACCTCGACTACTCGATGAGCGTCATCGTCTCGCGCGCACTGCCTGACGTGAGGGACGGGCTCAAGCCCGTTCACAGGCGAATTCTCCTCGCGATGAACGATCTGAACCTCGCGCACAACCGGCCGTACAGAAAATCGGCGAAGCTCACCGGAGACGTTACAGGTAACTACCATCCCCACGGCACGACGGCCGTTTACGACGCCACCGTTCGGCTCGCTCAGGATTTCACGATGCGATATCCGATCGTCGACGGTCAGGGGAACTTCGGCTCGATCGATGGCGACCCGGCCGCGGCCGAGAGGTACACCGAGGTCCGCATGACCCGGCTCGCCGAGGACATCCTCGTCGACCTCGACAAGGAAACGGTCGAGCTTGGACCGAACTACGACGAGACAAGGCAGATGGCACTCGTTCTCCCGTCGAAGGTGCCCAATCTCCTGCTCAACGGTGCCTCAGGGATAGCGGTCGGCATGGCGACGAACATCCCGCCGCACAACAGCGGCGAGATAATAGACGGGCTCAAGGCGCTGCTCGAGAATCCCGACCTGTCGGTCGCCGAGCTCAGCGGAATCGTGACCGGCCCCGATTTCCCGACCGGCGGGATCATCTACGGACGAGCCGGCATCAGGGATGCGTACGAGACGGGCAGGGGAAGGATAACCGTCAGGGCGCGCGCCAACATCGAGACGCAGAAATCGGGGAAATCGAGTATCGTAGTCACCGAGATCCCATTCCAGACGAACAAGGCGTCGATCATCACGAAGATAGCCGATCTTGTACGCGGCGGGAAAATCGCGGGAATAGCGGATATCCGAGACGAGTCTGACAAGGACGGGATGCGCATTGTCATCGACCTGAAGAGGGATTCGTACCCGAAGGTCGTGATGAACCAGCTCTTCAAGCACACGCAGCTCCAGGGGACGTTCGGCGTGATCATGCTCTCCCTCAACAAGCTGCGCCCCGAGGTAATGAACCTCAAGAGGACGATGCAGCTCTTTCTCGAGCACCGCGAGGATGTCGTCAGGCGCCGCACCGAGTATGACCTGAGAAAGGCCGAGGAGAGAGCCCATATACTCGAGGGATACAAGATCGCGCTGGACAACATCGACGCGATCGTCCAGCTGATAAAGAAAAGCGCATCGCCAGAAGAGGCGCGCAACGGGCTGATAAAGAAGTTCAAGCTCTCCGAGATACAGGCGCAGGCGATACTCGATATGAAGCTGCAGAGGCTCACCGGGCTCGAGCGCAAGAAGATCGAGGACGAATATCTCGCGCTGATCCAGAAGATAGAGTACCTCCGCTCGATCCTCGAGAACAGGACGAGGCTGCTCGGGGTGATAGCGGATGAGCTCGACGAGGTGCGCGAAAAGTACGGCGACGAGAGGCGCACCGAGATCGTCGACGCCGAGGGCGAGCTGGAGCTCGAGGACCTGATAGCCGAGGAGGACATGATCATCACGATCACCCACACCGGCTACATCAAGAGGATCCAGACCGGCACCTACCGCAGGCAGCGCAGGGGTGGTATGGGGATAACCGGGCTCGGGATGAAGGACGAGGATTTCGTAGCGAACATATTCATCGCCTCGACGCACAGCTATATCCTCTTCTTCACCGACGCAGGCAGATGCTACAGGGTCAAGGTCCACGAGATACCGCAGGGGGGAAGGCTCGCCAAGGGCAAGGCGATAGTCAATCTCCTCGAGATGTCGAGGGAGGAGAATATCGCGGCGCACATCCCCATCCCCGACTTCAACGCGGACTGTTACCTGATGATGGCGACGAAGAACGGCCTGGTCAAGAAGACGCACCTCTCGAAATACGCGAATATCCATCGCGGGGGCATCATCGCTATCAATCTGCTCGAGGACGACGGGCTGATCGCCGCCAAGCTGACATCGGGCGGCGACGATATAATGCTCGCCATGAGGAAAGGCAAGGCGAACCGTTTCAACGAGAAGGAAGTGCGCGGCGCGGCGAGGGCAACGCAGGGGGTCAGGGGCGTGAAGCTCAAGGGCGACGACCGGGTCGTCGAGATGGTCGTCGTCAAGCGCGACTCGGCGATTCTCGCCGTGACAGAGTACGGCTTCGGAAAGCGCACGAAGCTGAGCGAATTCAGGAACAAACACCGCGCCGGCCAGGGGGTGGTCCTCATCCCGACCGAGGACCGGAACGGCCCCGTGGTGGCGGCGAGGGAGGTCATAGAGACCGACGAGGTCATGATGATAACGCGCAACGGGATGATCATAAGGTGCCCGGTGCGCGGTATCCGTTGTATCGGAAGGGCCGGCCAGGGCGTGAAGGTGATCAACCTTAAAAAGGGAGACTCTCTCGTCGACATGGCCCTTATCGCCGGAGAGAAGGACGGGAACGGCCTTGAAGGGGATGAAGGGGATGAAGGGGAGCCGGGAGAGGATTCCGTAGTCGAGCGGGCTGTCGAGGAATTTGTCGGCGAGGTGACGGAAGAGATCACAGAGGAGCCCGGGGCGGCGCCGGAAACGAAGGCTGCGAAAAAGAAAAAAGGCGGGAAGTGATAAGCGCACACAGGTTCACAATGGCCGCGGTGATTCTCGCAGCGCTCGCAGCGCTCGCGCCGGGCCGTGCCGAAGAGCCGGGAGACGAGGCGCTTTCGGCCACAGGTGCCGGCCGGATCGCCATCTGTCTCGACGGCCGGGGATATTTCAAAGAAATCGAGGCGGGCCGGCACAAGCTCGGCCTGAGATGGCCGGGCGCCGCAGGCACCGAGTTCCTCGGCGGAGGCGGGCTTCTGATGAGGTTCACGGGCGGTGATGGGAACAGG
>JAUWMD010000137.1 GCA_030613345.1 Candidatus Krumholzibacteriota bacterium | reverse complement strand
GGTCAGTCTCGAAATCTTCGAGTTTTTCCGGTCGAGAAAGCTCTCCGACTTCGCCGAGTCGTGCAAACTTGGCAGGGAGGCCTGCTGAGGTGGTTCGCTCCCGGTCCATATCTATCGCGTTCCTGATGATCGCATCGAGCGCCTTCGCCGCCGGCGGGCCCGACGAGCAGAACAGGCTCGCCGAGGACGCCGGGGAGGAATTCTCACGGGACGCCGTGTTGGGCAGTAATCCCGGACTCGAGGAGTACCTTGCCTATGCCGCGCTGAAGAATCCCGGTCTCAGGGCCGCGTTCCACAACTGGACCAGCAGGCTCGAACGAGTCCCGTCGGTATCGAGTCTCCCCGAGCCGGTATTTTCATACATGTATTACATAGAGAGCGTCGAGACGAGGGTCGGCCCGCAGAGACAGAAGGGCAGCCTGAGGCAGGCCTTCCCGTGGTTCGGCACGCTCGGCGCACGCGAATCTGTCGCCGAGCAGGAGGCCTGGGCCGCCTACAGGCGTTTCCAGGCGGAGAAGCTGAGACTCGCCTACCAGGTCCGAAAGGCGTACAGCGAGTATTACCTCCTCGGAAGGCGTATCGAGATCGCGATGTCGACGCTCGAGCTGCTCCGCGGCTGGGAATCGATAAGCAGAACGAGGTTCGAGACGGGGCAGAGCGGGCGGAGCGACCTGGTGAGGATAGAGATCGAGATAGCGCGGCTGGCCGATGCGCTGCGCACCCTCGAGGACTCTGAACCCTCGGCAGGGGAAGAGATGAGAAACGCCCTGGGAGCACCCGATACCCTCGAGATCCCGTTTCCCGCGGTCATGCCGGAGCCGGCCGAGATAGAGCCCGACACGGTGATGGCCGCTGTAATGATGAACAACCCGTCGATACTGGCGATCGACCATATGATCATGCGGGAGGAAAACGCCCTGAAGCTCGCCGGAAAGTCTTCGTGGCCCGACTTCTCTCTCGGGCTGGATTACATAGATACCGGTCCCGCCCTCGATCCGGAGATGCCGGAGAGCGGCAAGGATCCGTGGATGGTCAGCCTCAGCCTCAAGCTCCCGATATGGTGCGGGAAGAACAGGGCGTTGAAGGAGGAGGCCAGAGCGAGGCTCGAGATGAACAGGTACGACAGGAAGGATACGGCAGGCGATCTTCGGGCGCGCGCTGAGAGGATCCTGTTCGAGTACAGGGACGCCTCTTCGAAAATGGGGCTCTTCTCGGGCACTCTGCTCCCGAAAGCCGAGGAATCACTCGCCGTGACGTTGATAGAGTACGAAGGAGGCGAGGCCGATTTCCTGCATGTGCTCGAGGCGCAGCGGCTTCTCCTCGACCTGAGACTGGAGATGGAGGAGGCGCTGGTGCTGCGGGAGATCAGGGCCGCCGAACTCGAGATGCTGGCCGGGAGAGAATTCCGGCCGGTTAGATAAAAGGAGGACCGGGATGAAGTCGATTTTCATGATCCTGTTTGTGATGCTGGTTGTCGGTACCCTGGCGGCGCCAATGGCAGTTTATGCCGAAGAGAAGAAAGAAATAGAGGAAAAGGCCGAGATCCCCGAGGGGTTTGTGGCCCAGACCATGTGCCCCGTGATGGGCGGCAAGATAACCACGACCTCGTACACCGACTACCAGGGGCAGCGGATCTACTTCTGCTGCCCCGGATGCGAGGATTCCTTCCTCAAGGATCCCGAGAAGTACTTCGAGCAGGCGGCAAAGGACAGCATCCTCTTCGAGAACGTGCAGACAACATGCCCGGTTATGGGGAATCCTGTCGACAAGCAGTTCTTCACCTACTACAAGGGCAGGGGGATCTACTTCTGCTGCGCGAGCTGCATAGAGACATTCAACGCCGACCCGGACAAGTACCTCAAGACGATGGAAGAGGCGGAGAAGAAGGGAATGAAGAAGGACCACGAAGATCACGATCATGATCACGACAGCGAGCATGACCACGATCACGACCATGAACACTGAGAATAAGGATAAGATAATGTCTGGACGAGCACGTACGATCACATTCGCTGTTCTGATAGCGGCGGCCTTTCTGACCGGCTACCTGATCCGGGGCGGCGGAGAGCGTGCGCCCGTGGATGACACGGCCGTGACCGCGGCGGAGGTCTGGACCTGCTCGATGCATCCTCAGATCAGGCTGTTCGAGCCGGGCAAGTGCCCGATCTGCTTTATGGACCTGATCCCCGTCGAGCAGGGAGCGGGAGAGGACCTCGGGGACAGGCAGCTTTTGATGAGCGAGTCGGCGATCAAGCTGGCCGAGATCGAGACGCGGCCGGTCGAGCGCAGGCGCGCCGATGCTGTGATTCACGCCGTCGGAAGCGTGGCCTTCGACGAGACCCGCATGTCGGAGATCACATCCTGGGTGCCCGGGCGCATCGAAAAACTGTTTGTCAACTTCACCGGCGCCGCGGTAAGACGCGGCGATCCGCTTGCCGAGATCTACTCCCCCGGCCTGGTGAGTGCGCAGGAGGAGCTCCTGCAGGCAAAGCGGGCCTTCGAATCTGCCCCCGAGGGAGACAGGGCCGCCCGTTCGATGCTCGAGGCGTCGCGCGAGAAGCTCCGCCAGTACGGGCTGACGCCCGCTCAGATCGAGGCCGTCGAGAAGGATGGCAAGGTCAGCAGGCGGATTGTAACCTACGCCCCCTCATCGGGCATCGTCGTCGATCTCTCCGCGAAAGAGGGACAGTACGTCAAGACGGGCAGCACCCTCATGAAGATAGCCGACCTTTCCGAGGTCTGGGTGACGTTCAAGGCATTTCAGAGCGACCTGCCCCTGATAAGGCCCGGCCAGGAGGTCAGCTTCACCTCCACGGCACTTCCCGGAGAGACCTTCTCGGGAAGCGTGGTATTCGTCGATCCGGTCCTCGACCCGAAGACGATGACAGCGGGCGTGAGGGTAGTCGCTTCGAACGAAGAGGGGAGGCTGAGGCCCGACATGTTTGTCAGCGGTGAGATATTTGTCCCGCTCGGGGCCGACGGCCGGGCGGTTGAGCCTGGAAAGGAAGAGAGCGCCGGGCATCCCCTCGTGATCCCGGCGACGGCGCCGATGCTGACCGGCAGGAGGGCCGTCGTCTATGTCCGGCTTCCGGGGAGAGAGGAACCGGTATTCGAGGGCAGGGACGTGACGCTTGGCCCGAGGGCGGGCGACAGCTATGTCGTCCTCGACGGCCTCGAGGAGGGCGAACTGGTCGTGACCAACGGCGCCTTCAAGATTGACAGCGAGCTGCAGATCAGGGCGCAGCCCTCGATGATGAATCCCGAGGGGGGAGTGGCGCCATCGGTCCACGACCACGGCGGACATGGCGGACAGCCCGGCCGGGTCCCGGCCGAAGGGCCCGACAAGGAAAGGCCGCACGGGCATATCACGGCCGGCGGCGTTGCTCTCAGGGAGCTGGCCCCGGTCTACGATGCATATTTCGACGTCCAGATGGCGCTCGCGGGAGACGACCATCCGGGCGTGGTTTCGGCATACAAAGAGCTGGAGCAGAAGACGGGCGCCGTCGACATGACCCTGTTCAAGGGCCCGGCGCACAAGATCTGGATGGACCTCTCCTCGAAGATCGTGAAGTACTCCAGTGAGGGCGCGGGCTCGAAGGATATCGAGTCGGCGAGAAAATCCTTCTACCATCTCTCGAAGGCAGTCATCGATCTCCAGGACCGTATCGGGCACGCAGACGGCGACTTCTACCTCACCTTCTGCCCGATGGCCCGCGACAACACGGGCGCCTACTGGATCCAGGAGGTCGACACGGTATACAACTCGTTCTACGGCGCCGTCATGCTGCGCTGCGGATCAATCGAGAAGAAGCTCCCCGAGGGGGGTGAGTGAGGGAGATGCAGCCCGGCGGGGCATCTAATAAGGGACCTTCCCTGCTCGACAGGATGATCAGGTTCTCTCTGGAGAACAAACTCGTCGTCCTTATCCTCCTGCTCGCGATAGTCGTATGGGGCGTGATGGTCGCGCCGTTCGACTGGCAGATCGACATCCTTCCCCGTGACCCGGTTCCCGTCGACGCCATCCCCGACATAGGGGAGAACCAGCAGATAGTATTCACGAAATGGATGGGGCGCTCGCCCCGCGACATCGAGGACCAGGTCACCTATCCACTGACCGTATCGCTGCTCGGGATACCCGGGGTCAAGACGATACGGAGCTACTCATATTTAGGCTTCTCGACCGTCTACGTGATCTTCAAGGACGATGTCGAGTTCTACTGGTCGCGCTCGAGGGTGCTCGAGAAACTCGCTTCTCTCCCGCCCGGCACTCTGCCTCCGAGAGTAAGTCCGACGCTCGGCCCCGACGCCACCGCCCTCGGCCAGGTCTTCTGGTACACGCTCGAAGGATACGGCCTCGATGGCAGGCCCTCCGGAGGCTGGGACCTCGACGAACTGCGTTCGGTGCAGGACTGGACAGTGAGGTACGCGCTGATGTCGGCCGACGGGGTGGCCGAGGTAGCCTCTATCGGCGGGTTCGTACGCGAGTACCATATAGACGTCGATCCCGATGCGATGTTCGCCTACGGGATCGGGCTCGGCCAGGTCTACAACGCCGTCCGCATGTCGAACATAGACACCGGCGCGAGGACGATCGAGATCAACAGGGTCGAGTACGTGATCCGGGGCCTGGGATTCATAAAGGGCGTGGGCGACCTCGAGAGCACCGTGATCGTCGAGCGCGGCGGCGTGCCCGTGCGTGTCGGCGATATAGCGACCGTGGCCGTCGGCCCTGCCGCAAGGCGCGGCGCCCTGGACAAGGGCGGCGCCGAGGCGGTCGGAGGCGTCGTGGTCGTGCGTTACGGCGAGAATCCCCTTGCCGCGATAAAGAACGTAAAGAAGAAGATCGCCGAGATATCCCCGGGACTTCCGAAGAAGACGCTCCTCGACGGGACCGTCTCGCAGGTCAGGATCGTCCCCTTCTACGACAGGACGGGATTGATCTACGAGACGCTCGGCACGCTCAATACGGCGCTGGTCGACGAGATCCTCGTGACGATCATCGTTGTACTGGTGATGGTGATGAGCCTACGCGCGGCGCTCCTGATATCGGGGCTGCTGCCGATTACCGTCCTCGCCGTCTTCATCGCCATGAAGGGATTCGGAGTCGACGCGAACATCGTCGCCCTCTCGGGTATCGCGATCGCAATCGGGACGATCGTCGACATGGGGATCGTGATAACGGAGAACATCGTGCGGCATCTAGCCGCCGCCGGGCCGGAGGAATCCCGCCTCGAGGTGATCTACAGGGCCGCCTCGGAGGTGGGGAGCGCTGTCCTTACCGCTGTGGCAACGACGGTGATATCGTTCCTCCCCGTCTTCACGATGACGGCCGCCGAGGGAAAGCTCTTCAAGCCGCTTGCCTGGACAAAGACATTTGCGATCATCGCGTCGGTCCTCGTGGCGCTCGTGATGATTCCGCCCGCCGCCCACATGATCCTGCACGGCGACAGGAAGCGTGATGGGAGGTCGAGTTACTATCTAGCGGCCGGACTGGCAGCCGGGGCGATCTTCCTCGCCCTGGTCGGCCTGAGGTTCGCCTCGCTGGCGCTTTTCGTGATTGCGGCATGGAATTTTCTCGGTCGTTTCCTGCCTGGGAAGATCAGGGAGAGCATCTCCAGGCATACGATCCATATCATCGTCGCCGTTGTCGCATTCATGCTTGCCTCGCACTGGCGTCCGCTGGGTTACGGCAGGCATTACATACTCAACCTTCTCTTCGTCGCAGGCCTGATAGGCGGACTTCTGCTTCTTTTCCGCCTGTTCCATCGTGTCTACGAACCGGCGCTGAGGTGGTGCCTCTCCCACAGGAGGACTTTCCTCTCCTTCGCCGTCGCCCTCGTGCTGACGGGAGGATTCGTGTGGCGGGGATTCGATTCGTTCGCGGGATTTCTTCCTCGTGCGATCCGTTCGACGGCGCCCTATACAGCGCTCAGCCATGCCTTCCCCGGCCTCGGCAAGGAATTCATGCCGTCGCTCGACGAGGGATCCTTTCTCTACATGCCCACGACTATGCCTCACGCCTCGATAGGCGAGGCCCTCGACGTGCTTCGCAAGCAGGACATGGCCTTCACCGCCATTCCCGAAGTCGAATCGGTCGTCGGCAAGATCGGCCGTGCCGACACTCCACTCGACCCTGCTCCCCTGTCGATGGTCGAGACCGTCATTAATTATAAATCTGAATATATCGTCGACGCCTCAGGTCATGTCTTGAGGTTCAGATTCGACAGAAACAAAGAAGATTTCGTACGCGACGACGACGGAGATCTGGTCCCCGACAGGCGCGGCAAGCCGTACAGGAACTGGCGCGATCATATAAAGAATGCCGACGACATCTGGGACGAGATCGTCAAGGCCGGCGCCATTACCGGCACTACCTCGGCGCCGAAGCTTCAGCCGATAGAGACGCGCATTGTCATGCTGCAATCTGGGATGCGTGCCCCGATGGGGGTCAAGGTCCGCGGCCCTGATCTCGACACGATCGAAAGGGTCGGGCTCGAGATCGAACGTCTCCTCAAGCAGGTGCCTCAAGTCGAGCCGTCCGCCGTGCTCGCCGACAGGATCGTCGGCAAACCCTACCTCGAGATCGTTATCGATCGCGAAAAGATCGCGAGGTACGGGCTCCACATGAGGGCGGTGCAGGACGTGATAGAGGTCGCGATCGGTGGGAAGACCGTCACGACGACGGTGGAGGGAAGAGAGAGATACTCCGTCCGTATCCGTTATCCTCGCGAGCTTCGCGGTGATATCGACGCCCTCGGCCGGGTCCTCGTACCAGCGCCGGGCGGCGCGCAGATCCCGCTCGCCGAGCTCACCGAGGTAAAGTTCGTGCGCGGGCCGATGGTGATCAAGTCGGAGGACACATTCCTCACCGGGTACGTGATATTCGACGGCAGGACGGGATACGGAGAGGTGGAGGTCGTCGAGGCGGCACGCGCATTCCTGCGCTCCCGTGTCGAGGAAGGGGAGCTCGAGATCCCCGCAGGGGTGAGCTACGCCTTCGCCGGCAGCTGGGAAAACCAGGTCCGCTCGGAGAAGAAACTGGCCGTAGTCCTG
>JAUWMD010000082.1 GCA_030613345.1 Candidatus Krumholzibacteriota bacterium | reverse complement strand
GCCAGAGAGCGAACACCGAAATATGCCGCGTCAGGAGCAGGGACCAGCTCAACGAGTTCTATGAGCTCTACGAGATGACCGAGAAGAGGCACGGAATGATCCGCAACCTCTACACGAAGCATTTCTTCGCCAGCTTGCTGAAGCATCTCGGGGATTCCGAGATGATGAACTGGACATGCCTCAATTCGGACGGGCATATGATCGGTTCGAAGATCAATTTCATCTACAACGACTCGATGTTCAACTGGCAGACTGTCTGGAACTACGAATACCGGCATCTCAAGCCGAATCACGTACTGCTCTCCGATTCGATCCGGATGGCTGTCGAGATGGGCATCCGAACGATTAATCTCGGCTCCTCCCCACCGGACGCCCACTCGCTGATCGACCACAAGGAACGATGGGGCGGGGTAAAGGTCGAGTATGATTCCTACCTCTCCGATTCCTGGTTCCGCAAGTTCTTCGGCAGACTTTCCGGCTGATGTCACAGGCCTCGTACCCATTCGGGCCGCAGGTGCTCCTCGGGATGCTCGAGGGCGCGGTCGATCTCGTCGAGAAGGGCCGCCTTGTCCTTGAGCAGGGTCCCGGCAAGGGCGAGGTAGTTCGAGGCGTGGTTGCTCCTGAATATGCACCTGTCCACCTCGAGGCAGGTGACCAGCTCGCGCAGCTCGCGGACGTCGTCGATGGCCGAGTTGAACTCGAATCCCGGATCCATCGATGAGGCATAGCTGTTCTTCCAGGGGCCCAGCATCAATGTCAGGGCCGACAGGTAGCGCGGCTTGATCCGGTTGAGAAGCTCCGCGGTATTCCGGGCGTGCCTCGAGCTCCCTGAAATGCCCGCGAGCCCGAGTATCACCGTGACGGAGAGCTTGAGCCCCGCTTCGGTCGCACGCGCGCACCCTTCGGCCATCTCGTCGGGGGTCGCGCCCTTGCCTATTCTCTCGAGCAGCTCCGGGTCGCCCGTCTCGACACCGTAATACAAGATCGTCAGATTCCTCTCCCTGAGCCGGCTCAATTCGTCCGCCGTTTTGCCGAGCAGGTTCGCCGGGTTCGCATAGGCGGTCACCCTCTGCAACAGCGGGAAGGATGCGTTCAGCCTGTCGAGTATCCGTTCGAGCCGCCCGGTTGACAGGACCATCGCATCTCCGTCGGCGAGAAAGATCCGCCTTGCCGATGGATATTCGGAGGCGGCGATCTCGATCTCCTCGAAAAACCTCTCCTCGGGCTTGACATGGAACCTTTTGTCTTTATACATGTAACAGAAGCTGCAGCCGTTGTGGGAACAGCCGAGGGTGGCCTGCAAGATCAGCGAGCGGGCTTCGCTGGGCGGCCTGTACAGAGGATTGTTGTATTCGATACGCATGATAATTGTCAAAAATTTTTTACATATATTTCTTTATTATTCCTGTAAGGAATGATATCGTGCATTTTATTATAATTCCAAATTCTGGTCCGGACAAGCCTCAAAGCGATTCCGGGCCCATGGGGAGGCGGCCATGATCGTCGGAGTAGGAATCGACTCGGTGTCGATCAGCCGTATCGCCGGGCTGATAGAGAGGTACGGACGGAGATTTCTCGAGAAGGTCTTTACGGAAGACGAGATCGTGGAGGGCCGCGGGCGACGGGATGCAGCACAATATTTCGCGGCCAGGTTCGCCGCGAGAGAGGCTTTCTTCAAGGCGCTCGGAACAGGCTGGGGGAGGGGGATCCCACTGAGGGAAGTCAGCGTGGCAAGGGAGGAATCGGGACAGCCGCGCCTGTCTCTTTCGAGACGGGCGATGGAGGCCGCCGAATCCCGTGGAACATCGATCTCGCATCTGAGCCTGTCGCATGAAGCGGACATCGCGCAGGCAATCGTCATACTCGAAGGAGGTCAGATATGAAAGAAGTACCGAAGAGCATGATCGGGGTGAGCGGCAAGCTGTTCGTCAACTCCATGCTCCTTCGCGAGGGCATCTCCTGCCAGCTCGGCAAGAACGGGTTCGATCTCGTCGTCAACCTGACGAGGCCCAAGAGGAGATGGACGATCCTCGTCACTACCAATCTCCGTCCGAAGAAAGCCGGCGGAAAGGGCAAGATGGCTCTCGACTGGTGGATTTCGGTGGACAACACGGCCGATTATGTGGCATGCGTCGATCTCAGCACGTTGAGGACATGGATCTTCTCACGCACCGAATTCGAAAAACTCTCGCAACAGAAGGCCGGCGGCAAGTATCATCTCTACATGTACACGAAAAAAGCGGTCGCGCTTCGAGGCAAGAAGAGCATGAAGTTCGACTACGAGTTCGAGAGTTACAGGCTGGAGAACCGCATCAGCAGGGGTATCTTCGACAAGTAGCCGGACGGCCGCCGCTTCATCTTCGACAGGGAACTGTTCTGCCGCCATGGCCCTTGTAAACGAATTCGGATGGTCCTTTTCGAGGGAGTCGATGTTCGACTCCTGCCTGAGGCGCTACTACTTCCACTACTATCTCAGCTGGGGGGGCTGGGAAAGACAGGCCCCCAGAATCGCAAGGGAGGCATTCAGGCTCAAGCGCCTGATCTCCCTCCCGCTCTGGCGCGGTCAGCTCGTCCACTACATCACGACGAAGGTGCTCGCCTCCATGAGGGCCAAGGGCAGGATCCCCTCCTTCGAGGACGTGAGCCGCTATACACTCGAGCGGTTCGAGACCCAGCTCGAGTTCTCGAGCTCAAAGAGATATCTCACCGAGCCGAAGAAGAAGGGCGGCAGGCTCAACATCGACTGGCTGGCCCTCTTCGAGCATGAGTACGACCGGCCGATCCCACCCGAAAAGCTGCAGAAGACGAAGGATGAATGCCTCACAGCGATGAAGGGGCTGCTCGAGAGCGACATCCTCGCCGCGATCGCCGAAACGGACCCCGACGGCTGGGCGATAGAGAACATCGACCTGGCCGAGTTCGCCCAGGTCTTCGACTTCGATGGTGCGAAGGTCTTCGCCAAGACCGATTTCATGTACCGCGACTCCGACGGATCGTTCAACATCGTAGACTGGAAAACGTTCAGTGCGAAGAACCGACCGCAGGAGAGTGCCGGCGGGCAGGACGGAAAGGCCCGCGTGCAGCTCGGCGTCTACGGCTATTACGCGGCGTCGATCCTCGGAGAGCCGCTCGAACGGATCAGGCTGCTTGAGGTGAATCTTCTCGACGGTGGAGCAACCATCAGGTACAGTATCTCGAACGAGAATCTCGAGGAGTTCTACCGGCACATCCGCGGGGGGATCGACAAACTGTCCTCCGTGCTGATAAACAGCGATATCTCCAGGAACGAGGCGGCCCTCTCCGATCTCTTTCCAAAGATCGACAACGGGCTCTGCCGGTACTGCAACTTCTACCGGATATGCAGGGACGAGAACAACCCGGACAGGCTGCCATGACGGAAGGCGCTGAAAACAGGAAATCCGGATCCCCGGGTACGGGACATCAACCCTCTGCGAGATGGATGAACTTCCTCGCGAGGGTGATCACCGGCCTGTGGGCGGGATTCTGGATATTCTTAGCCGTCGCGTCCTCGGCAGACGACTTCAATACACGGGGCGGGGGCTCCCTCGACAGACTGCTCATCCCGCTGGCGTTCACCGCCGTCCTGCTCCTCCTGGCATTCACCGCCTGGAGATGGGAGAAGATCGGCCGGATCGTTCTGCCGGTCGCCGGACTTGCAGTGATCGTCGCGTACCCCCTTGCAGCAAAAAACTTTCCCGCCTTTACGAAGGCGTTCGTCATGGCTGCGCTCGGCCTGCCTCCAATTTCGGCAGGAGTACTTCTGATCGCCGCAGACCGCATCGACCGAAGCTCCGGCGTGCAGCGACAGGCAGGCGTTTAATGGAGGGACACGACGGGATGGAGCAGGAAAACGTCAACAGCGGGTCCGGGATCAACCTGTTCTGGGGGATCGTATTCACCGCCCTCGCGTTCGTCGAGCTCAGGCGCGGCATGCTCGTCGTCTCCGGCGTTCCGGTCTGGGCCCTCTGCCTGTTCGCCATCGGGATCGCCAATTTCCTGAAGTTCCCGAAGATCGCCGCAGCAGCAGCCGGAAGCGAGAAGAGGCTCCCCCTCGTTATCAAGATCGCCAACATCCTCAATATCGCCGGGCTGGCAGTGCTCGTTATATCGATCGCTGCCGTCTACCTGGGCTGAATCACGGATCCCGGAAAAATCGATCAGGGTAGTGCTTGAATTTGGGCGCTGCCCTTACTATTTTTGCCCCGTGGGGTTGTTGTCCCTTGAAAAAGGCCCCCTCATGATGTTATAAGACATATCACCGTTAAAGATGCTGAAACCGGACCGAGCGGGCCAAACCGGCCGGGGCGGGCCGGGATTCCAACAGGAGGTCATTGTGGCGATAGCGTTAGACGGGTCAGGATTGACGATCGAGAAGCTCGTCCGGATTGCCCGGCACGGCGAAAAGGTCGAGATCCCCGGCCATGCCATCGCGGCCATTAAAAAATGCCGCGCGATGCTCGAGAAGAAACTCGACGCACACGAGATAATGTACGGCGTCAATACCGGGATTGGTGAATTCTCCGAGGTAGTACTCGACGACGACCAGATCCAGGATTTCCAGAAATACCTCATCTACAACCATGCGGCAGGGATCGGCGATCCCGCCCCCATCGAGTATGTCCGCGGAGCGATGACCGGCAGGATAAACGTCCTTGCCCACGGCAACTCCGGATGCCGTACCGAGATTCCCGTGACACTGGTCGAGATGCTCAACAGGGGCGTCACGCCGTTCGTCTGCCAGAAGGGTTCCGTGGGAGCGAGCGGTGACCTCGCCCCTATGTCTCAGATAGCGCTGCTGCTGCTCGGTGAAGGCGAGGCGTACTACAAGGAAGAACTGCTCGACGGGAAAACGGCCATGGACAGGGCCGGCATCCCCATACCGGGCCTGATGGCCCGCGACGGCCTCGCCACGATCAACGGCTCCAACCTCCTGACGGCGATGAGCGCCATCATGCTCTACGACACCGAGCGGTGGTTCCGCCAGGCCGAGATAGCCGCGGCCATGTCGCTCGAGGCGCTGATGGCCAACATGAAGCCGTACAGCCCCCAGCTCCACAAGATCCGCGGGTTCAAGGGCGCCCAGCGCACCGCCGCGGCGATACTCAAATGTGTCGCCGGCGGTGACCTCGCTGAGGGGCGCCAGAAGGTCAAGGTCCAGGACGCCTACTCGATGCGTTCTACTCCGCAGGTGATCGGCGCCGCCCACGATGCGCTGGAATATGCACGTTCGCAGGTAGAGATCGAACTGAACGGCGTCGGCGACAATCCCGTCTTCTTCCCCGACGAGGACATGCAGCTCTCGGGCGCCAACTTCCAGGGCTCGCCCGTCAGCCTGCCGATGGATATGATCAGCGCGGCCGTTACGATGGTCAGCGTGATGTCGGAGCGTAGGATGAACAGGCTCAACCACCCCGCTCTGAACGTCGGCCTTCCAGCCTTTCTCACGAAGGGCGCCGGCATGATGTCGGGGCTGATGCTCAGCCAGTACACCGCCGACATGCAGATCGTCGAGCAGAGGATCCTCTCCGTGCCCGCTTCGATACAATCGATACCTGCGGCTGCGGACCAGGAGGATTTCGTATCGATGGGTATGAACACGGCGATCAAGAACTTCCAGATATTCGACAATGCCTGCGGTGTGCTCGGAATCGAACTGATGGCGGCGGCGCAGGCGCTCGATTTCAGGGATTACAAATTCGGCAGAGGCGTGACGAAGGCGAAGGAAGTCATCAGGCGCCATGTCGATTTCCTGGACATAGACCGCCCCCTTTATCCCGATCATACGGCGATGCAGGTTCTGGTAAGATCCTGCGAGATCCTCGAGGAAGTCGAGAAGGAGATCGGCAGCCTGAGACCGGAAGAATAAAAGATCGGCCCGGTCGGCCGGCTTACCTTACACCTTCTCGTGAAGGATAGCCAGCACGGCGCCTTCTGTGTTGTGGAGTTTGAGGACGTCGACGGTCATCACGACCTTCTGGCGGCTGGCCGTCCTGAAAGCTGCCTCGTAATGTCTTGGCATATCCATGTCGCGGTGCGCGCGACGCCTTATGAAGTCCTGGATCATCTCGATCGAATCATTGTGACAGATATCGATTATCGGCAGGTTGTTGAACTCAGCTATGTCCCGCTCGAAGAGGTCGGCAAACTTCTGGTTGGCCTGAACGATCCTGTTGCCTTTGTAGAAAGCCGCCGGCTCGTCGAATTCCTCGAGCCCCTGCAGTAACATGTCCACGCACTGTTGCATTCCGCACTGCTCCCTTCTACTCGTACTCGTTGGATATATCGCCCACTATGCTTTCGAGGATGTTCTCCAGGGTTATGATACCCATTGCTTTTTCGCCACTTGTGACTACGGCGAAATGGAGTGGCTCGTCCTTCATCCTGATGAGAAGGCGCTGAGCCGACTCGTCCTCGCTCACCTTGAGCGGCTTATGCATAACGGTAGCAAGTCTCTCGCCACCGTCGAGTCCGAGCAGATCGAACAGCGAGATTATGCCCACGATGCTCCCGTCGTTCGGCGAGACTAGCGGAAACCTCGAGTATGTGTGCCTGTTCGACTCCTCTATTACCTCGTCCACTGAAGCGTTGACGGGAAAGGAAACGACGTTCCCCATCGGGATCATGAGCTCGCGGGCGCGCCTCGTTCCAAAGCTGAAGACCCCGTCGATCATCCGTTTCTCGCGTTCCTCCAGGTCCCCCTCGATCTTTCCTCTCCTGTAGAGAAATATCAGATCTTCGCGCGAGCCGAGCATGTCGAGCTTGCCCTCCCCTGTCCCGGTCAGCCTGGACATCATCCTGGCGAGAAGTGAGGCCGGCACAACGAGCGGAAAGAGGATCACCGACATGACTCGCAGAACGGGGGCGATCTTTATCGATACCTGGTCGGCGTGATAGAGAAAGGCCGACTTGGGGATGACCTCCTCGAATATGAGCAGGAGAGGGGTCATGACGACGATAGCCACGAGGCCGCCCGAATCCCCGAACAGCCTGACAGCCAGGCCCGTGGCAACGGCCGTACAGCTTATCACCGCCAGGTTCGTACCGACCAGGACGATGCTGAAGAAGTACTCCGGCGTACGCAGGAGTTTCTCGAGCAGCCCGGCCCTCCAGGAACCATGTCTGGCCCTGCTGTGGAGTTTTACCTTGCTGCACGAGACGATCGCCGTCTCGGCGCCGGCAAAGAAAGCCGCAAGAAGCATCGTGAGGAGGATCAGGGCGAGAGAGGCACCCGTGCTCACTCCACGTCCTCCTCTCCGAGCCGCTCGATCTTGATCTTCTCCACTCTCGTCTTTCCCGATGACAGTACGAGGAAGCGCAGTCTGCCTAATACGAACGATTCTCCGTCGCCCGGGATCCTGCCTGTCAGATCGCAGAGAAATCCGTTTATCGTCTCGACGTCCCTGGACTCGAGCCACGTGCCGAAAACGTCGTTCAGATCCTCGAGATGCATCGATCCCCCGACGACAATATGGTCGTCATCGATCAGATTGTACTCCTCGACGCGCCGTTCCCTCCTGTCGCGTATCTCTCCGATTATTTCCTCGAGGATGTCCTCGAGGGTCACGATCCCTTCGTACGAGCCGTACTCATCGACGACGATGACCACGTGATTGCGGGAAGACGACAGTTCTCCCAGGAGATCCCTTATCGACTTCGTCTCGGGCACGAAGGTGACCGGGCGGACCAGCTCGCGCAGGGTTATTCTCTCATCCCTCGCGTGCCTGAGCAGATCTTTCGTATGCAGGATGCCGACGATCTTCTCGGGATTGTCCTCGTAGAGCGGGACCCTGGTGAATCCTTTTCCCCTTACCTGCGCAACGGCATCCTGGAAAGCCGTGTTCACGTCGAGGGCGAAGACCTCGACGCGCGGCGTGAGGATCTCGTGCACGTCCGTTTCCGCGAAGAGAAACAGGTTTGTGAGGACCTCCTTCTCGAACTCATCGAAAAGGCCGTCCCTGTAACCCATCTCGACCGCCGTGGCAAGTTCCCTCGATGCGAACTCCTCTTTTGTCTCACCGAAAAGCTTTTGACAGACCTCGACCGCCGAGTCGGCTATCTTTCCGAGAACGGCGGTGACCGGATAAAAGAGGTACATGAAGAATCCGACCGGTGCCACGATGGCGGTCGAAAGACTGCCCGCCCTCTTGATCGCCATGCTTTTGGGGAGGATCTCGCCGAACATGAGGATCAGCACGGTCATCACGATCATCGCGTATCCCACGCCGCGCTCGCCGAACAGCTTGATGGCGAGAACGGTCACGATGCTCGTGTTGGCGATGTTAACGAGCAGATTGCCGAAAAGAAGCGTTACGAGGAGCTTCCTCGGCGCCGCAAGGAGCGAGGCAACCCGCCTCTGCTTCTTCGAGCCGGACGACATGCCGGCGACGTTGGACCGCTGAAGGGAGAAAAGGGCCGTCTCGGACCCGGAGAAGAAGGCCGAGAAGAGCAGGAGTACGATGACGGTGATTATCAACGGGAGGTGATCTCCCGGGGAGGTGCTGGGAGACGGTTGCATCACTGATCATCCGGCGAATCGCCGAACCGTTCCCTCGCTTCCGCTGCTTCCTCACTGTCGGGGTATTCCCTCAACAGCCTGCCGGCGACCCCCTGCGCCAGCTCCGAATCCCCCGTCCTGTCATATGTGATAGCCATCCGGAGCAGGACGGCCGGCGTCTTCCTGCCGCGAGGGTATTCCTGCAGGATCGTAGAGAATTCCCGCAGGGCGTCGTGGTCCTTGTCAAGCTCGAGGAAACATTCGCCCCTTATGAACCTGACATCCTCCGTTATCGGATCGCCGGGATACTCACGGAGGAAAACCTCTGACTCCTCGAGGGCTATTTCGTACTCCATCCGGCTGAAGTCGAGGTAGATCTGGCGATACATCTCCTCGGGGACGGGAACGGACGAGGCCGCGGCGACCGAGTCGGAAATGGATACGGCCTCGCCGCCGGCCACAGGGAGAGAATCCGGCGACGAGACTGTATCCGGTATGGCTGGAGTCTGGACGGAACGATGGCGCACAGACGTCCGGACCGGTGCCTGCCGCCCCTCATCGATCATCACGTAAAGAGCGTTGATCTGGTCCTTGATCTCCTCGAGGTCGATGCTCGTTCGAGCCCCGCTCCTGCGAAGCTGCTCCTGCTGCCCCTCGAGCATCGTCTCGAGATGATATATCCTTCGCTGGAGGATGGCATTCTCCCCCAGGAGGGAATCCACCTTGGCCTCGGTAGCCAGCGCCGATTCCTGGGCGTTCCAGAAGCTCTTGCCCCAACATCCCCCCAGGACGAGGGCGGCGGCCGACACCGATACCGCGATCAGTATGCGGATGACCGGTCTGTGCATCGCTTGCCGTCTATTCTTTTATCACCATGTGTGCGCGGCGGTTCATCGTCCACGCATTCTCATCGTGCCCGTACTCGAACGGCCTTTCCTCTCCATAGCTGATCATCGAAAGCCTGTCCGCGTCGACACCGTATGCTACAAAGAAATCCATTGCGGCCTTGGCCCTCTTCTCGCCCAGGGCAAGGTTGTATTCGGCGGTGCCGCGCTCATCGCAGTGGCCCTCGATCACAAGGACAGCTTCGGAACGCAGCAGCAGGAGCTTGGCGTTGGCTTCAAGCACGCCCTTGAACTCACCCTTGATGCTGTAT
>JAUWMD010000009.1 GCA_030613345.1 Candidatus Krumholzibacteriota bacterium | reverse complement strand
CCCTTCACTGCAGCTTCCTTTTCGGCCTTTTTCCCGCCGGCATCAGCCGCGCCGGAGGCGAGGCACAGCGACAGTATCGTCACCGCAGCCCATGTTTTCATGTGTCCTGTCCGGATCATCCTTACCACTCTCCCCGGCGGCCGCTCTATCGGCCCTCTTCGATTATGATCGGTACGTCCCCCTGGGGGCCGGCCGTCGTGATCTCTACAGAGCGTTTCCTGCCGCCGGTCCTGCGGCCCTCGGCGTCGATGACGACGAGCTGATATGTATAGACACCGTCGGCCAGCGGCATGCCCGTCTCGTTCTTGCCGTCCCACATCACGTGGGCCGGCGGAAGGCCTGCTCCGCTGAACCGGCGTACGATCTGACCGGATTTATCGACGATATCGAGGCTCCAGCTTACCGCTTCGGCCTTGGTCCTCGCTTCCAGGTCGAATCTCGTGACCGACTGCGCTCCGATAGGCGAGAAGACAGGCGGGTCGGCCTGCGAACTGGCGTAGAAACCGCCAAATCCGTACGAGAGGCCTATGCGGTGCGTGACGCCGAGCAGGTGATCGGACATCCCGTAGTCTATCTGTATACCGTTCGGAAGCGCGAAGCCTGCGCCGCCGGCAAAATACCTGTCATTGTATCCCACGCGTAGCGCGAGCATCGAGTGGACCCAGAACTCTGTTCCCGCGTGAAATTTCGTCTCGTAGTCCGGACGGCTCGAGAACTCGGTCGTTATCATCCCGCGGCCGGCGAGGAAGCGTAGCGTGAGGCCGCCCCGGTAGTCGACCGGATAGGTCTCCTCTGTCTCGCGCAGCGTCAGGCCGGGGCCGCCGATGTTAAGCGCCGACGCACCGACCGTTAACGATGGCAGCAGGTGGAAGAGCAGCCCGAGGTCTACGCCCGCGCCGGAAGCGCTGAATTCGTCGATTTTCTGCCTGACCAGCTTGATGTTGGCTCCGAGGGAGAAACGCCGCGAGACGCTCTTGGAGGCGGAGAGCACAAATGCCATCTCGCCCTCCCCGAACTCTCCCACGATGTCGTTGAGCTCGTTGGTCCGCTCGAACGTCCCCGAGTTGAGCGAGATGACGGTGATCCCGAAGCCGGGCATGACACGCCGCTCGGGCGTGCCGAAGCTCAGGCTGTTGATCGTCGTCTCCTCGAAAAGGCGGGCGGTCTCGACGAAGATCACGTTCTGGAAGACCTGCGTCAGGCTTGCCGGGTTCCAGAGCGCGCCTATCGGTTCGTCGGCAACGGCGACGAAGGCGCCGCCGAATCCCACCGTACGGGCCGTGGCGTAGTGCGACAGCCAGTCTCCCGCCGCGCCGCCTCGTTCCTCCTGGGCGAGGGCGCTGGTCCCGGTGGCCGCGATGATGCAGAGACCGAGAGCCAGGGACGCCGCACGCCTTCTGAGTCCGTATGTATGCCTGCGATTCATGGCTCCTCCTGCGTTAGCGTACGACGCCGACTCTGCGGCGCATCACGTGCAGTGTCTCGCCGTGGCCCTCTGCCTCGACGAGAACGATATACCCGCCGCTCGAGACGTAACTGCCGTTGCCGTTTCGGCCGTCCCATGCGAATTCGTTCAGTCCCGACATGCCGCCCGGCGAGCCGTTGCTGAAATCCTCCCGTAGAACGAGACTGCCGGTCAGCGTGAAGATGCGGAGCGTGACGTTTGCGTTGTCGGAAAGCTTGTATGCGATCGTCGTCGAACCCTCTCCCGGATGGAACGGGTTCGGAAAGTTCGTTATCGTTCCGCCGGGCAGGCCCGGATCGACCAGCGCCGTCTCGATGTCGAGCTCGGCGGCCAGCAGGCCGGCCTCGGCGCGCACCGTGCTTAGTCCCGGCACCTTCGAGCTGAGGAAATCGGCCTCCGCTACGCCGTCCGCGCCGGTCAGCGAGTCGATCTGTGTCAGTGTGCCCTCACCCGAGATCAGTTCGAACATGACCTCCTGGTCGGGGATGCCGTTGTCGAACGCATCCACCACGGCCGCTCGAACGGTCGCGTGCTTTTTGCCGCCGACCCATGAGGGGCTGCACGACAGCTCTACCGCGTCCGGATCGCCCGGACTCACGATGAGCACGCCGGTCGCCGCCGGAGCGTTGCCCTCATTGTCGGTGGCGACGATGATGATCGGCTCGGCGAAGGTATAAGTCTCGGTCACGGTGCGCTGTCCCTGAAGGAGCTGGAAGCTCGTCACGAGCAGCTCGCCGCGTCCCGGATCCTGCGTCGAAGCGTTCATGAATGTCAGCTCGACAAGCGAGTTGATCTCCTGGATCACGCTTCCCGCGTCGTTGGTCACCTTGACGGTGAGCGAGAACTCCTCGCCCGCCTGCACCGCCGAAGGGATTACTTCGGCCTCGAGATGGAACCCGCTCGAGATCGCGCGTACCTGCGTCGTGCTCACCGGCATCGCCGGCTGCGTGACGTTCGCCGCGGTGATCTGCTGGTAGCCGCCGGTCGAGAGGCGCAGCGACAGGTCGGCACGCCCGTTAGTCATCGGCGTGTCGGGCGGCAGCTCGGCCAGCGGGTCGTTCGACGTGATATGCACCACGTCGCTTACTCCCGCAACGGGGTTCCACCACTGGTCGGTCGCATAGACCGTTACTGTGAACGAGTAGTTTATCGACTGGTCGGTCGCCGTGCCGGTTCGTCCTTCCTCGGTGCCCGGTGCGGGTTCCTCACCCGGCGCGAGCAGCAGTATCCTCGCATAAGCGCCTGGTATGATCTCTACCGGCCGCGATGTATGCGGCGTGACGGCGGGAACATCGATATCGCCGGAGCTTATCGTCTGCATCCCGCATGAGTAGAGCGTCACCGGCAGCGAGATCTCTCCGCCGACCAGTGTAGTCTCGGCCGGCATGCCGGCGAAGAGGTCGGTCGACTCGAGCGAGACCCGGTCGGTCACATCGGGGACGAGGTTCCAGTATTCATACGCCGCGCGGCTCCTGATCGTGAACTGCGATCCCGCGTTCTGAGCCTCCGGCTCGCCGCTGTATCCCGTGGCAGTACCGCCGCGGGCCGTCTGCCCGGGCAGAAGGACCTGAAGCCCCGTCAGCGGGCCGGGCAGGACCTGGAAGCTTCCGCTCGTACCGGTATGAGGGGGTGTAGAGTAATCGGAGCATGTGAACGAGACGGCGGCTCCCGCTCCCCTGAAGGTCATCTCGCCCGTCCACTCGCCGCCGCTGAAGGTGATCGCCTCGGGCGAGATGCTGCCCGGGCCGGTGTTGGCCGCGAGCATGCCATCGCCCTGAAAATCGGGGATCGTATTCCCGCCGACGTCGACCGCGCTGATCGTAACGGCGACCGGAACACCGGCCGTGACGGGAGAGGAGATGGTGCTTATCTCGAAATGATCGGGCGCGCTGGGGATCACAGTGATCGGCGCGCTCGTCATGCCTGTTATCGAACCGTTTGTCTGGTCGGTCACGTTCAGTGTCTGCGCGCCGACCGTTCCGAGCGAGACGGTGAATTGCCTGAAGCCGTTGCTGAGAGCTCCCGAGACCGGTGTGCTCGCTGCGGCGTCGCTCGATGTGATCAGCGCGACATCCGAGCTCGGAAGGGGATTCCAGTACTGGTCGGTCGCAAAGACGTCGACCACGAACCCCGTACCTGCCGCCTGCGTGGCGGGCGATCCGGTCAGACCGCTGACGCTTCCCGGCAGCGGATCCTGGCCCGGCACTATCAGCTGCAGCCTGGTGAACGCACCGGGATGGACGATGAACGGATCGCTCGTCCCGTTCTTCGCCGGTGCCGATTCGAGGAAGGCATAGATGTTGACGTTCCCGCGGTTGATGCTGCTCTCGTCGGCGCGGTACATCGTCAGTTGCCCCGCCCAGGTCCCGTTGGTGAGGGTGACCTGATCGGGGGAGATGCGTCCCTCGCCGAAACTCGTGATCTCGCGCAGCCGGACCGCGCCGGTGAATCCTGTCACCGGTGACCCGCCCGCGTCGATCGCGGTGAGTGTGTAGCTCGCGGGCTCACCGGCGTAGCGGTGTTTCTGGCTGATGTCGTTGAACAGGAATCCCTGCAGGACCATGACGTCGACCGCCGCCGATACGGCGTCGGGAATCGTCGGGTCGGTGAGATCGCCGGCCGTAAAGGTGAAAGACCCCCCGGCGTTCAGTGTAGCGCTGAGCTCTGCCTCCCCGCCGGCCAGAGTCACCTGATCAGTAAGGTCGGCGCTCTCGTCGGTGCACGAGATGGAAACGGCGTGGGTGATCGACGTCACCGTGTTCCATGTGTCGTCGCATGCCCTGATCCGTACCGTGAACGGCACTCTCGCCGCCTGGGCGACCGGCGTTCCGGCCTTGCCGTTTGTCGTTCCGGGTGCGATGACTTCGCCCGGAAGGAGTACCTGCAGTCTCGTGTAGGTCTGTGCCTGGACCGGCGTACTGGTCAGCGCCGTGAAGAGCAGGCACACCAACGCGGCAATAGCCGCAGGGAAGAATGTTCTCGCAGCGTTACGCACGATCTTCACCCTCTCTCGATTCGATGTCTCTGTAATGTAATTCTTGCTGTTTCAGCCCTCAGGTGTCGTACTTTAGATATCGTCGAATGTCGTAGCGCTTATTTAACGCCGTTATTCTGTTCGTACCGGCCCTGATGTTTCCGCCTCGCTTTAGATATACGCATGCATTCCTCACCCGTCCTGCTACAAGAAGCAGGCCATGCAGCTATAGTGATCATGTTGGCAGGTTCGGCGGCTGCACAGGTAAGCTGTTGATGAAACAGGGTGTTAGTGCCGTTCGAAGATATATGAATAATCACTCGATAGAGGCGGAAGGCGAGGTCGGTGAGGGCACGCCGCCGGCCGGCGGGTGTTGCATCATACGAAGGGAATACGACGGAACATCGGAAACGTCAGGCAACCGATTGATACTTTATGGCAGCATGCGGTATAATGACGGACAACAGGGAACCGCTAAAATGCAACACGCGAAAATGACCTAAGGAAAGCGACATTTACAGGCGCAGTCGCGCCTTTTCTTCATTCGCCCGAACTTCGTATCACCGCAGCAGGATCATTTTCGAAGATGAGGTCTGCTCAGCGCCGAAGAACCTGCAGAAGTAGACTCCGCTGGAGACTCGTCTCCCGTTATTGTCAAAGCCGTCCCACGTGATCGTGTGGCGGCCCGCTTCGGTCATCTTGCCATCCATCAGCAATCTGACGCGCCGTCCCGCGATGTCGTAGATCGCCATCGTGACGGGACCGTCTCTCTCGATCGAGTAGACGATGGTCGTCGTCGGGTTGAATGGATTCGGGTACGTACCGTGCAGGCCTGTCTTGATCTCAGGAGTTTCCGGATCGGCGTCGGTACTCGGATCGATCAGCAGGCACATCCTGAGGTCTCGACAGGTGAAGCCCTGGTCGTCTGTCGTGATGACTTCCAGCAGGTACAGCCCGGGCACGAATCCCGACGTATCCCAGTGCAGGGTATCCTCGATCCCGTTGCCGGTGACCATGCCCGCGTCGATCGGGATCCACCCGGGATCGAAAGACGGGCTGCCGGGAGCTCGGCTGCTCCGCGAACCGCCTCCGCCACCGCTCTTGGGAGGGGATACCTTTATGTAGCCCACTATCCTTGCGTTGCCTGCGCCGTCGAGATTGTACCCTTCGGTGGTGGGTTTGCCGTTCTCGTCCTCGCCGACGTCATACTTGTTGTCAGCCGTGCTGCCGCCTTCCCATGGGTCCATAAAATCTATCTTCTGGGATGTGCTGTCGGCCGAGTGCTTTATCTGCTCTCTCGAGCCGAGCGTGACCCAGTGTCCCATCGTATCGATCTTTCCTCCGCCCGAGGTGGAAGTGTCCTGGAGGCATACAAGCACATCCTCGCTGTCGGCCTCCATTTCGCGGAACATCGCCGCGAGGTCGGTATCGTTATCAACGGGGTGAGAGCTGACTTCCCAGCCGGTCGCCGCTTTGTGTTCCTCGAGATACTTCTTGATTCCCGAGACCATTCCGGCGTTTTTGGTGCCGGTTGAATCTGTGCCCATCGCTCCCTGGAGCTCCCTGGCGATGTCTTCGCCGCTCTGATTGGGCTTATTCTCGTCACCGCCGGGGTTGTCGAGTGCGGGGTAGCCGTTATCGGCGAAATATTTCAGGCACGACGCCGCCGAGGTCGGGCCGCAGGATGCCTCATCGAGAGGCGTGCCGAGACCGAGTTGATCGATGGTGGTCAAAGGCCTCGCGAATGACTGGATCAGCGGGAATGCCTGGATCTCGGCCACTCCTGGTCCGGTCATCCCGTCATCGAGCTTATATGTGATGTCGAAAAACGAATCGACCTCGAATACTCCGATCGAATCCCTGTCGTGCCCGGTAAAGGTGGGTATCGGGGGAGTGGGATCGACGTATACATGGACGGTATCCCAGAAAAATCCGTGCTCAGGCGCTGAGAACCCGACCCTGCATTCCCATACCTGTTCTTCGAACGGTTCCGAGCCCGGCTCGAAGTATCCGCACCAGCCGTCTCCCGTGCCCATGGGGTTTATCGTGGAGGCTCGGGTACCCTCGCCGCTGAAGTCCGTATAGAACGGGGTGAAAGGACCGGTGTCGCCGAAGGGTCTGTGGCCGAACTCGGCGTATTCGATATCCGCGTCGTCTATGCCGTTCAGCGAAGCCGGAAACTCGATCTGTCCCAGATCGTTCAGCATGGCGACCTCTGATTTATAGGCCGTAGTACACATGATGTGAGCCTCGGGCTCGTACCAGGGAAGTATCTGCTCTTCCCATTCGAGGATCGCCGCCACTTCGGTCCCGCCTTCGTTGTAGAGGAGGATCGGGTGATCAAAATAGACGTATGACGAAAAATAGGGCGGGTATTGATCGATGATGCTGGTCAGGTGCATCGGCTCGTAATTGATCAGCAGCTCGCCGGGAAAATGATCGGGCAGCTCCACTTCGTACATGACGTCGAAGAAGGATTCCGCGGGAAAATCTATCCCGGGAGTAAGACTGGTGCAGTTGCCGGGCGATACAGGACCGGGATTCAGGCGGACGAAAATGATATCGTCCATCAGATCCATTGCGAGGATCTCGGTGTCGATCATGACATAGTCGTCGGGATCGAGATACGGATCCGTATAGACCAGATCACACGGTCCCGAGATATTGGTGAATTCCACCGGCCCCAGGCCTGATATGTCGATGACACACCTGACCCTCTTCATCACCTTCGCTTCATTCTGTGCGAAGGTGTCGGAGCTGCACAGCGAGATGACTGTGAAGATGGCGAGAAGGATTATGACAAGTCTGAACAGGGAAGCACATTTGCGGTCCGACAAGGGAACACCTCCTGGTTAAGGCCCGGCGCCGGTATACCGCCTTATAACGGGGGCGAGAGAAGACGGATCGACCTGCGGTCAGGCATGAGTTTTAAAGGCAACGAAATTTCCCCTCGGTCTGTCAAGCGAACCGCATTGTATCATATTATCGGCGATTTTTCAAGGATTCAGTCGGCCTGATCTCCCATAACCGATTCATTTTATGAGTCTTTCTCCCATGGATCAGCGGAGAAGGATCATCTTGATCGTGCTCCGGGAGCCGGGGATGGCGAGACGGCAGAAGTATACTCCGCTGGCGGCAGGCCTGCCGCCAGCGTCGAGGCCGTCCCAGGCCGCCTCGTGCCATCCGGCCGGCCGGTTCCCGTCTACGAGTGTCCGAACGAGCCGCCCGGCAACATCGTACACACACAGAAAAACTTGCCCCGCCGACGGCAGTCCGTACTCGATCGTCGTTGCCGGGTTGAACGGGTTAGGCCTGTTCTGGCGAAGGACCGTCCGGTCCGCATGAGGCAGCGGCGGATCGTCCCCCGTCACGCCGATCCTGATCTCAGCGAGCAGGAGGTCGGCGCACTCGGGTGAGATGAAGATATGCCCCTCGTTGACCGGCGCCCAGAAGATCGAATCGAACGGCGTACGGCTCATGATCGACGGATCCTCTGCGATATCGTAGAAGAGATCGCCGGTGTCGATATCGAGCGCGCTGACAGTCGGGACGAAGCAGTGCCGCTCGTGGAGCGCGACGATGTCTCCGTACGGCGCCTCGGTCGAATCCATCTGGGCCATCGAGGGACGCGACCCACCCGGCGCGTTGTCGAGCGGCCGCGTATCCTGGGCGTATACGACCATCTGGTCGTCGGGAAGCGGCCAGATCATGTCTATCAGTCCGTCGAAGATGATATGGTTCGAGCCGTCGGCCACCGTCCAGACGTTGCCGATGATATCGACCAGCAGGCTGCCGTACTCGTAGAAGATGATCTGCTCCGCCGGGGAAAATTCCTGTCCCGCCGCATGCCCGCTGCCGTTGGCGACGGCGACCTTCCGGAGGGCCGACGGGTAGCCGCCCAGGGCGGAGAATTCACCGAGCAGTACGCCTCGCAGCGGATCGCTCTCACCCGTGGTCCCCGGCGGATCGGTGAAATGGTACTCGAGCATCTGGCGCGCCGCCGGCGACTCGAGGCCGGTGAGCATCTCGCCGGCCTCGGCGGACTGCTCCGAGAAGAACTTCACCCAGTACTGGATCCCGAGCGGGATGTTGGCGCCTCGGTGCGGTACGTCGAGCGAGATGAACGTGCGCACCCTGTGCTCGGAGCCGTTCTGCTCCATATAGGCCAGGGCGTACCGGCCGCACAGCCCGCCCATGCTCGCGCCGATAAGCGCGATGTCACGCGAGGGTGGTATCATCACCTGGATCTGTGAGAGCAGTTCGACTACCACAAACGAGTTGCGCTGGATGTAGTCGACCGAATCGAAGAAGTTCAGGACGATCACATCGAACCCCTCCGCGCGCACCCGCTCGATCAGATCCTCCTGGTTCAGGTCGTTGTAGAGCTCGTCCCAGAACATCGTGTTGTCCATGTCGAACCCCTCGAGAACGACGACCGGACAGGCGAGTGGGGCGAGCGGATCGGCGAGGTATACGTACGCGTCGCCGCTCGCGTACTGACTCTCGTACGGGATCGTGGCAGTAACATGTATCGTGTCATGCGGCGCCGGGGTCTCCAGCGCGACGACATCGAACCGGAACGCCGCATACATGACGACGCCGCCGGGCATGACGGCGCGCAGGCGGCAGGTCCTGGTCCCCGTCCCCGCGTACCTGGCCGTGACCGGCTCGCCGAACGGCGCCGGCCTGAATCCGGTTCCATCGCCGAAATCGATCTCGATGCGCTCGGGGAGCGTGCCGTCCACTGCGTCTTCGCCGGTGAAATACCACCGGCGCCCGGTGACGAAGGTAACGGCGCGGCCGTGGCAGGTGCGATCCCGCAGGGCCGCGGCGGCAAAGACCGTTGCCTCGATGCAGGGATCCTCCCGGCGCAGGTCCTCGCGCATATCATCGCGCAGACGGTTATATCTCATATTCACGATCCCGATCGGTATCGGCCCGGCCGCGATCGATTCGTTCGCCTGCTGCATCAGGAGCGGCAGCGCCGGCTTTGCGGAGCGCTCGAGAGCCGCCCGCTGGAGTTCGTGGTAGAGCTGTTTCCAGTCGCGGAGGTTGACCGGTCGGGAGGCTTTGCTCCCGTCGAACCGTTCGATTCCCGAGAGCGGCATAACGAGGTCGTACAGGACCCCGGTTGTTACGTTCGCCCGGCCGACCCGTTCGAGCAGCGCATCGCGTGCGGCTTGATCATTGTCGATGTCCGCCGCCGTGGGCGTGGCGTCGGCCAGTACGACGATCGAGAATACGATACAGAGCCCGATGCGGATACTCATGGCCGAGCCTCCTTGTCTTATGTAACGGGTTTAGAGATTCCCTTTGAGTGCGGGAATATTATAGCACAGGCCGGAATCGATTTGAACCGGTTTCCGGGGAATGAAACCGGCTTGCACCCGCTTCAACAGATCAGAGCAAATGTCATTGTGCGGACGCGCCTGATGTGGTAAAATAGCCAGCATAGAAAGTTACGGCTCATATTTTTAAAAATTCCAGGCAGGCTCAGTGGACCGTCCGAGGCACTCGGTCAGAGGGGTGGTTTTTCATGAGAAGGCTCCTGATTGCAGCTCTGGTGGCGATCGTATGTTTCCAGACATTTCTTGCCGGCCCACTTTCGGCGCAGTTCCCGACAAGATTCGACTGGATGGATTACGGGAAGGTCACACTCTCCAAATCCCAGTATCCCTACGGCACATGCTGGGCGCACGCAGCGATCGGAGATATCGAATCGAAGGTCCTGATCAGGGAAAATATCCTGTACGACTTTTCCGAGGCGAATCTCGTCCAGTGCAACCTCAACTCCGGGGGAGCATACCAGGGCGGAACAGTCAACATCGCGATCAACTATCTTTCCATATGGGGAACCGTGCTCGAGGCCTGCGATCCCTATCCCGGAACGATCGGATCCGGGGACATGGTCTGCAGGAACGATACCTGCGATTACTACAAGGTAGTCACCGAGTGGCGGAAGATCGAACCGACCCGTGACGCTATAAAGCAGGCGATCCTCGACTATGGTCCCGTGCAGGTCAAGGCGGCGACATATTACGACTATAACGACTGGCACTACTACTGGAATATCTACGGCTCTGGATTCTGTGCCTTCGACCCGAACTACTCTCCCAACCACAATATGCTGATCACCGGCTGGGACGACGAGCTCTGCACCAATCCGTACGTCAGCGGAGGATGGATTGTCAGGGACTCGGCTGGATTCCAATGGGGAGCCTTCGGCTACATCTACATGGCGTACAATCATAGCAGCATTGAGGGAAATGTCAGCGTGATAACCGACTACAAGGACTGGGACCCGAACGAGACGGTATACTACTGGGACGAGCATGGATGGATGGACCAGACGGGGTACGGCGACGGACTCGACTGGGCAATGGTTGAGATCGACCCGACCACAAACGGCTGGCTGCACGCCGTCAACCTGTGGGCCGTGACCGGCCCACTGACGTACCGTCTGTATGTATTCGACGATTTCAACGGGAGCTTGTTCACCAACCCGCTACTCAGCTACATCTCGGATACCTTTATTGAAGCAGGATTCTATACGATCGATCTCCCATTCCTGATAGAACTCAGCACCGGAGATCCCGTGTTCATCGTGATGAGGCTTGACGGCCACGGATATTCCAGTCCCGTGCCGATCGACGACACGGGCCCGATGGAGACTGGAAAGAGCTATATAAGCAATAACGGATCGAGCTGGGAAGCGGCCGATCTCGGCGGCCTCGCGATAGGAGACATAGGGATCCGGGCGAGGGCGAAGACCTCGATGGACAGGGGCGACCCCGGATTCTATGAAATGGAACAGACCGAGACCGCGTACGCCTGGCCCGGGCAGACGATATCGACCGCGGTGAATCCGACGAACTTCGGAACACTCGGGGGTACCCCCTGTAACGTAAGCGACTCGCTATGCGTGTATTGCAGCTATATGCTCCCGTACGGATTCTCGGTATCGGGAGACCCGCCTTTCGAGACGCCTTTATTTCTGGCGCCCGCGACCTTAATGTACAGGAATGCACTGATCAGCGTGCCGTGCAACGCGGTGCCCGGATCGGCTTACGCGATTACGCTCTACGTGACATATTACGAGAACGGTGCATGCCTCAACGAGCATATCGACTGCACCGATCCAAACTATTTCTATAGCATCCCCTATTACTCCAGTCACATCATAAACCTCGAGATCGTGGAGAACCCGGCGCCGTTCCGGATCCTCGGATTACACACGGTCAACCTCGGCGTTGACATACCCCAGTGCGGCGTAAGGTTCGACATAAGGAACGACGACGGCTGCGATTTGCTGTGCAGCTACGAATACCAGATCGTCAGCGATGGCCTGACAGGTGGTGATCCGATATACCAGGAAGGCACTATCGAGAACGTACCCGATGGGGAGACCGGTTTCACATTCGCGGTGCTCGACACGCGCGGCGCCACGGTCGGCGACATCGATACCCTGACGATGTGCGCTATGAGGCTGGGCGATTCTTCCATAGTCGACACTTTCGTCTGTGTGGTCCATATCGACGAATACTCCGACACAGAAGAAGAGCTCCCCGAGCTGCCGACGGCATATGCCCTCGAGCAGAACTATCCCAATCCGTTCAATCCGGTCACTGAGATCAGTTATGCCCTGCCCGAGGGGAGCAGTGTTCTGCTGAGGGTCTTCGACGTTTCCGGCAGGCAGGTCACTACCCTCGTCGACGGTTTCCAGGAAGCGGGTTACAGGAGCGTGACCTGGGACGGCAGGGACGACCGCGGCATATCCGTCTCGAGCGGGGTCTATTTCTACAGGCTGCGTGCGGGTGAGTTCGAAGAGACGAAAAAAATGATCCTGTTGCGCTAATAGATTCCAGGTGCACATCCAGTCCACCCAATATATAATCACTCATGGCTGGGCTCTTTTCGTTACTGAGTGTCTGCAAACACTCATGTGGCTCTAGTTGGAACTCCGTTAGTCCAAGACTAACCCACGAAAATCAAGGGGTCCAGCCGGATTTATAATGTCTGGGTCGGGCATGGGCAGTGCAATTAACTCCGCATGGATGACTGCACCGGGTATCCAGGCCGGCAATTTTCTGGAATTCATGAAAAGACCGACTAAAAACAATTTCAGCAAGGTGCTGACGATATCGCTGGCGCACCTCGTGCATGATGTGCCCACGTCATTTCTCGCGCCGATCCTGCCCCTCCTGATGGAAAAGTTCGGGTTGAGCATGATGATGGCGGGCATGCTCGACGTGTACAGAAGGATCCCGTCCCTGGCGAATCCGTTTCTCGGCCTTCTGGCCGACAGGATCTGCATACGCTGGTTCATCATCCTCATGCCGGGAGTAACGGCCACACTGATGAGCCTGCTCGGCGTCGCTCCGAGCTACGCGTTTCTTACCATCCTGCTGCTGCTGTCGGGAGTCAGCTCCGCCCTCTACCACGTGACGGCCCCCGTTATGATGACGCATGTCTCGCCGGAGCGGATCGGCAGGGGGATGAGTTTCTACATGCTCGGCGGAGAGCTTGCCCGCACCCTCGGACCGTTGATCATACTCGGCGCGATCTCGCTATGGGGAATGGAGGGGACATATCGCCTGGTGCCCTTCGGGCTGATCGCCTCCGGCTTCTTCTACTATATGCTGCGGGACGTTTCCATGGAGAGAGAGCCTGTAGAGAAGAAAGACGCCGGAGCAGGCAGGGGGCTGGTCGACCTGCTGCCGTTCTTTGTCTCCGTAACTGGGATATTCCTCTGCCGGGCCGCGATGAAATCGGCGCTGACGATCTATCTGCCCACCTACCTTATGTCGAAGGGTGCATCTCTGTGGATGGCGGGGATCTCGCTGTCGGTACTCCAGCTCTCGGGCGCGGCGGGGACGGTTCTCGCGGGGACCATCTCGGACAGGATCGGAAGAAAGAAAACGCTTCTCATTATCTCGGCGGCGAATCCGTTTCTCATGTACCTCTTTGTTGCGCTCGACGGGAAGTTTACCATCCCGGTCCTGATCGTCACGGGATTCTTCCTTTTTGCCAGCGGGCCGGTACTTCTCGCGCTCGTTCACGATATCGATTCGAGGCGGATGTCTTTCATCAACGGAATATACATGACCATTAATTTCGTCCTCGGCTCGCTCATGGTCCTTGCGGTCGGATTCGCGGCGGACAGGATCGGCCTCGACATCACCTACAGGATATCCGCCTTTATCGCCCTCGGTTCGGTTCCCTTCGTGCTTTTCATGCGGCCCGTTCCGATCAATAGAGGTACGTCTACCTGAGCAGGATCATTTTTTTAGTCTCTTCGAACTCTCCCGCATTCAGTCTGTAGAAGTAGACGCCGCTCGATACGGCGCGGCCGTCGGTGCCGCGGCCGTTCCATTCTACGGAGTAGTTTCCAACGGACCTCGATTCATCGACCAGTGTTGCTACAAGTCTTCCGGCAGCATCGTAGATCCGGAGCGAGACATGTCCCTGCTCTTTTAACCCGAACCCGATGTTAGTGATCGGGTTGAACGGATTGGGGAAGTTCTGCGAGAGGAAGGTCGCATCTGGCAGGGGCATAGGATCGTCGCCTGTGACCATGTCGGGTCCGAATAGCGCAAAGATGCTCTCGTTGCCGTGGATGTCAACCGCGGCGACCTTGTACCAGAATCCGCTGTTCCATGCCCACTCATCGTCGAAGGACGCCGTGTCCGGCGTTGACGCCACGAAGTTCCCCGCTCCGGGAACGAACGATTCACTCGTTCCCCTGTAGATCTTGTACCCGGCAAGGTCCGCCTCGCCATTCGGATCCCATGTCAGCTGCAGTCCTTCGGGCGTGTACGACTGCTCGCCGGCAAGGCCGAGCGGTGCTGCGGGGGCGAGGTTGTCGACCGAGTAGCCGCTGTCGGGGAATGATTCCCAGAAGACCGTGCGGTCGCCGGTGTGCGCTATCACCTGGAAATAGTGATACTCATCGCAGACCTCTGTCGAATCGAACAGTGTCGCGACGACGTCGGCGTAATTCTCCTGCGCGAAGGCCTCATCGTATGAGACGAGCATCCAGTAGTAAGGCTCGCCGCTAAGCATTCCACGTCGGATCACGTCCGTGTCGGGCCGCTCTTCGAGGTCGCCGGCGCTGGTGAGCAGCATCGCTCCGTTCGATGCGGAGGAGAGGGCGGCCTGCTGGTCTATCGCACGCCAGACGGAGTACTCAGTGATCTCGTAGCCGGGCCAGGAGTCGAGATAGCTCGCATCCCAGGCGACGCTGACCGCGCCTCCCTGGTCACCCGGCACGTCGCGCACCGACGTGATCATAGGCGCGGGGAATCCCCAGTTACCGGAGCGGTCCATTCGCCCCGCGTAGAGGTCGTTCTGCTGATCACGCTTGTCGGGCCATGAGACGATTGCGCTGCCCGCTCCGTCATCTGTGATCGCAGCCAGATACTGGATGCCGGGCGCCTCGGTGAGCATGGCGCCGTTCGATGTCCAGAGAAGCGATCCGGAGGCGTCGATATGCTGCATGTACAGGTCCGACCCATACCGTTCGTCAACCCAGACGATCAGTGCGCCTCCGAGGCCGTCGGTCGTGATTTGCGGGTCCGTCGTCCTCCCGGTGATGCCGCAGACAAGTTCGCCTTCCGAGGTCCATTGTGCCGAGCCGGCTGAATTGACCTTCTGTGCCCGTGTTCTGCGGGTGCCGTCCCTGTTGTCATCCCATGCCACAAGGATTCCGCCGTAAGGATCGGCGCAGATATGAAAGTCATCGGCGGTTCCGGAAGAGGCGCTGAAAGCCGGAATCCCGTCGGCCGTCCACTGTGCATTGGACCACATATCAATCGACTGGGCATATACGCCGTATCCGGTGCCGTTGCGGTAATCGCGCCAGCAGATGACGATCCTATTGTTTCTGTCAAGGATCATCTGTGGGAACAGCTGGCTGTTGGCTGCGGCACAGACTGCCACTCCGTCCACCGCCCAGCTGCGTGATCCGGCAAGACTGTAGCGATGCGCGTAGATATCAGCGGTGCCTGTCCGGGAATCCTGCCAGCAGAAATAGGCGTATCCATTGATCGTGTCTACAACGACCCTGGCTTTGTTCTGGTGCCCCGCATTGGTGCAGACAGGTTCTCCATTGGTCGTCCAGAGCGTCGTGCCGCCGTAGTCGATCCGCTGTGCGTAGATGTCGTAAGTGCCGGGTGAGAGATAACTTTCCCAGACGATCACCGCGCCACCGGAACCATCGGCCGCTATATCCGGTAAGGTCTGGTTGCCGGCGGCCAGGGTTACAGATACGCCGCCGCTCGTCCAGAGCTCGTTTCCATCGGCGTCGAGACGCTGCGCGTAGATATCCTGCGTACCGTTGCGGTCGTCCTGCCAGGCGACCAGGACACCGCCCGCTCCGTCCGGCGCTATTCTTGTCCAGGCTTGATCTCCCGAAGGGGTCAACCTGATTCCGCCTGCCGTCCACAGTTCCCGTCCACGGCCGTCGATCCGCTGTGCGTAGATGTCGCCCCCATCGTTGCGGAGATCATACCAGGCGATGAACGCTTCGCCTTCTCCATCTCGAGCGATGACGGAGTTAGTCTGCGTATTGGGATTGAGAACGATCGGGTTGCCGTTCTCGATCCACTGCGCTCCGGCTCCGGTCGTCAGAATAATTGAAAGGAAGACAAGGAAAGTGATCGATGCGAGGGCTCTGAAGAACATCGCCGCTCCTTCGGATGAGGTTGAGGATCCCATGGGGCGGATATGAAACGAGGCGCTCCCTGATGCATGATCAGCAAGATTAAAATGTCACGCAGAAGCACCCCTCATCCGTATCCGCTAATATCGAGACGGATTATACCACAGGTACGGGTGGAACATCAAGAGAATAAATGAATTGCGGTATTTGCCCCAGGGTTGCCGAACCGCTTACCTGAGCAGTATTATTTTCTACAAGATCATCGCCGGCGACTTCGTCCACACTCGCAAGATGGTGCTTTTGAAGTGAGTGCCTGACGTAGAACATGCTTGCCCGCAACTGATACAGAATGATATGCCCGCCGAAAATATGGTATAATATCAAGGCATACAATTAACGGCTCATAAGTGAATCTTCCAAAATGGAGGGGCCATGCCCGGCAGGCGAGGTGTTATACTGATAATTCTGCTGGCTGCTTTGTGTAGTGCCGGTTTCGGAAACGAGCGAAGCAGCGAGGTGAACCGCATGATCCCACGTCGTCTGCTCGATCGAAGTGTCGAGCGGCGGGAGGCGGCTGTTCGGCTCGTGAGCGGGGGGCTGCTGCCTGCGAGCGGCATCGATGGCGACGGCAGGCGTTTCTCGGTGCAGCATATCGCCGGCGGGATGCCGCAGTATTATATCGAGCTCAACGACACGGCCCGCGTGACCACCGCGGTGGGACGGCACGAGCTTGCCTGGGACGGGACGACCGGCGAAGGGGCACAGGTGGCATCGGGGGTCTATTTCTGCCGACTGGAAGCCGGAGGCACTGTGGATGTTCGAAAGATGATCCTGCTGCGCTGAAAAAAGTCCCGCGTACGTTCCTATTTCACGTTGAGATGATGAGTCCCGGCGATCTTCTCGATTCGGTCCCGCGGTACGCCCGCTTCCTTCGCGAACTCTGGCCACCTGGATACGGCATCGACGATCTCCCTGATAATGTGGCCGGCGGATTTGATGCTCATCTCCCGGCCGATTGATACAAGATCCTCGAACGTGAATCCGTCGCGCTTTCCGCCGATCGTCATCTGGTGACTGCTCGTGAAACGTCCGGTGGGATTGTACGACCAGGTCAGGTCGAAGGCGGGGGAGAGGCGCCACTGCCCATCCCTGTCCATGATAAACGCGATGTTCTTCGTGTGATCGTCCTGATTTCGCGCGATCACGTTGAACACCATGCGCCTGAACTGCTGCTCGGCATCGTCGTAGGGGAGGCGGAGCTCGCGCATTACCTGGAACGCCTCCTCGTACGAGCTGCTTCCGGGCGAATTGAAATCAAAATGGCCCATCCCGCACAATGAGTGGAGGTGGAGTTTCTCTCCTCCGGCAAGGCGGTCGAACCTCCGCGTCATGAAATGCGCCCTCCCGCCCTCCTCGAGGAGCCGGCATTCGGTCATCGTTATCCCGGCGGCGCGGGCCATTCGAGAATAGGCAAACTCGATACGGCCATAACCCGCCGGGTCTCGCAGGGATCGGTCCTTCACTCCGTCGAACTTCAGTATCCAGTAATCGAACCCCGGTGGTGCGGCGACCTGCCCCGACCTGATTTCACTCGTCACATCGTTAAGAGCGATGACCGCCTTGGGACGGTTTCCACCAGCCGACGTCCCGACGCGTATGATGTCGAGGATAGCTCCTTTCGGGTCGTTCTCGAGATCGGTCCTGAATCTGTCGCGTTGTTCCATAACCTCCCTGGCAAGCTCGATCAGATTTCCGACATCGATCGGGACCGATTCATTGAGAGCGGCCTTGACCTCCGGTTCGAACTCCAGTGCTCCCATTCCCCTTCTGCCCGTGTAGCAGAGTCGTTCGACCGGGCTGAAATCATCGGCGCTTCTTCCGCGGCTCGCGACCCACTGGTCGATGATCCTGTTTCCGAAGATGTCGGGGAGCGAATCGGCCAGCAGACCGGGCAGCCCCATGAAAGTGTTCCCCGGCAGCTCGGGAAATGCGAATACCATCCGCCCGCTCCGGGCCTGCTCGAGCGGCATCCTGAGGGGGGAGAGATCCATCCCCCTGTCGAGAAATCCCTGGTCGAATTCGAAGGAGGCGAAGCCCCGTTCAGGATCCCACGCGACAACGCCGGCGGTCATACCCCAGATGCGGACATAGGCTGTGTCTGCGCGGTCTACCATTTCGACTCTCCGTTGTCCCCGGCCATACCACCGGCTTCACTTCTGTCGACATTGCCCTTTCCGCTCTTCTTGTATGCCCGTCGACGCTCCCGTCCCTTCATCCTGGCGAGCTGGAGGGGGCTTATGCCCGGGTCAGGCAGGAAGGAGTCGATCCCGTCCAGCGCATTAAGGGCCCGGAGGATCTGTATGAGCGTCAATACCCCGAACGATTCCCCCTGCTCGATATAACTGACCGTGTTCCGGCTGATGCCGGCCCTGTCCGCAAGCTCCTGCTGGGACATATTGATGTTGAGCCTGCGTCGTTTCAAACGCATTGCTATTTCCCTGAGAATCCCCGGATTGCTCTTTCCATATATACTCATAACGCCATCCATCCTGTGCATAAACCCTGAAAACAAGTTATATTGCAATCTATTTACAACAATATGAATAATCTGGTATGTTGTCAAGTGCAGAATATGTAGAAAATATTAGTCAATAGCATAGATAATTAAGTATTATGCCAAATATATATGGCATAACTAATGTTAGTGTGTGTCTGATTCAAGCCCACTGACTTCTGGAACTCTTCCGGGTAATGCGCTAAAATCTCTCCCGGGTCGCAGCGTGGTTACAGAAAGTGACAGGAATGAGAGTAGCTGAGAGACAGGACCTGTTGAGCGTCATGTCTGCCCTGGTTCTCGCGGGCTTCCTCGTTGTATGTGCGGGAGTGGACTTCTGTCACGACCACGAGGCCGACGAAGAGTCGCATGACCTATGCCCGGCCTGCCAGTGGAACAACCTGCACCAGGACGACTATTCCGGCGCAGGCGAGATCAACGATATTCTGAGCAGCAACGTTACACTCATCGATACCAGGGCTGCATCTCCGGCATTGATCATTCCATCCGATGATAACGGTAAAACGACCCCTTCGCGGGGTCCTCCCCCTTCCGCCTGATAATCCAGAAACATTCAGAGAATTCTGTCTAGCGGTCGGCGATTGTCCGGTCCGCGTCGGTGTGTTTGGAGGATGCGGCACAGAATCCGGTCGTGCATCTGCCGGGTACCGATTCTGAAACGAGGATTGAAAATGAAAGCTGGAAGGCTACTGATCGTCCTGCTGATACTGCTCCTGCCATTGTCTGTGTCGGCGCAGGAGAAGAAGTCGGGCTCGAAAAAAGACGAGAATCGCCTGGAGGAGCAGGAACGAAGGATCGAGGAACTGGAGAAACTGCTCACGGAGCTCACAAAGAAGATCGAGAAGGCCGAGCAGGAAGACGAGATGAAAAATCTCATGGAGGAGGCGGACAAGCTCTCCAGGGAGAAGAAGGACGCAGCGGAGGCCCCTGAGGACAGGAAGTTCTACAGCGGGCTCAGGCAGCACTCTGCCCTCAATCCGAACATCAGCGTCGGGGGCAATTTCTACTACGCACACAGCTCGTCAGACAGCGAGTATAACACGGAGCCGTCCGAGACCGACTACGGGACGGACCGTTTTTACCTCAAGGAGATCGAGCGGGCGTTCGAGGCCGTTCGCGACCCGTACAGCAGGGCAAAGGCGTATATCGGATTCGGCGAAGAAGGGGCGGGTGTCGAGGAAGGTTATTTCGAGCTGCTCAACATGCCCCTGAACATCAACCTGAAACTCGGTAAGTTCAAGACCCAGTTCGGCGAGATCAACCGGTATCACTGCCATGCCCTGCCGCAGCTCGACCGTCCGCGGGTGATGGCGAACTACTTCAGCATGGAAACACTCAGCGGTGTCGGTATAGGGGCGAACATCCTTCTTCCCTCAATTATCGCACATGTGAACGAGCTCGATCTGCAGCTGGTGTCGGGCGGTTCCGGCCAGAGCTTCACGGATGAGGGGAAAAACGATCTGATAGGGGTGGCCCATCTCAAAAACTACTGGGACCTGAGCCGCAGCACATACCTCGAGCTCGGCCTGAGCGGTGCGCTCGGTCATAACGATCCCGAGGAAAAGTATCTCACCACGATCGGTGGAGCGGACCTGAGGATGAGATGGACGCCGCCCGGACGCGCGAAATACCGCGAATTCCTCTGGTGGACCGAGGCGCTTCTCTCGAGGCGCGACACGCCCGACGGGTACGTGGATTCCTGGGGGATATTCTCCATCCTGCAGTATCGATTCGGGGCCCGCTGGGTCGGAGGCGCGCGTTTCGACTATTCGCAGATGCCCGACGACAGCAGCGTCGAGGAGTACGGGGGCACGGTCAATCTCGATCTCTGGCAGAGCGAGTTCGTCTTCTTCAGGCTCCAGTACAGTTATTTTGAGAGGAACTTCGACGAGAACGATAACAGGTTTGTTTTCCAGGCCGTGTGGGCCATGGGTCCGCACAAGCACGAGGCCTATTAATATATTGGCGATTGGAAGGAGACATGTGATGAAAAGGATTTTCACAGCGATTCTCCTGATTGCGGCGACAGCAATCACCTGGCAGGGCGCGTCAGCCGCAGACAGGATAACGGTGGTTACCACATTCTCGGACTTTGCGTCGATCACCAGGGAGATAACAGGCGATCTCGCCGTCGTAGAGCACCTCTCGCACGGCGATCAGGACCCTCACTTCGTTCCGCCGAAGCCGAGTCTGGCGCTGAAGCTCAAGGATGCCGACATGCTCGTCTCGACGGGCTTCGACCTCGAGCTCTGGCTCGCCACCCTGCAGGACAAGGCGCGAAACCGCGAGATCATGGACGGCGCACAGGGCTATGTGACCGTATCGCCGGGCATCGAGGTCCTCCAGAAACCGAAAACACTCAGTCGCTCGGAGGGTGATGTCCACATAATGGGTAATCCCCATTTTCACACGAGCCCGCTGAACTGGAAGCAGATCTCGGAGAACATCCTCATTGGCCTGAGGAGGGTGGATCCGGCGAATACAGGTATCTATGAGACCAACCAGAAGGAATTTGTCGACAGGATGTACAGGGCGATGTTCGGCGACGACCTGGTCGACATGTTCGGCGGGCAGCGCCTGGAGGATCTGCTCCGGGCCGGCACGCTGTTCGAGTTCCTCGATCATGAGTACGAGGGAGAGAAGCTCGAGGCGAAGCTCGGAGGATGGGTCGCGAGGGCGATGCCGTTCAGGGGTATGGAGGTCGTAGCCTACCACAAGAACTGGGCGTACTTCGCGAAAGATTTCGGCCTGACGGTGCTCGGCTATATCGAGCCGAAGCCGGGTATACCGCCGACTCCAAGGCACGTGGAACAGACGATCAGGATGATCGGCGACAGAGGCGTAGACATGATGCTTGTGGCGACATACTTCGAGAAGAGAAAGCCGATGACGATATCGAAGAAGACCGGGATCGAAGCGATCTTCCTGCCCCTGTCGGTCGGCGCGGTGCCGGAAGTGGATGATGTCTTCTCACTGGTGGACTACTGGATCGACAGCATCAATGCCGCGGTCGGTGATCGCAGTGGAACCGCCGCGGAGAGGTAGGGAGAGGTTATGCTCGAGACTCTGAATTTTCTTTCGATCCAGATCGTCCTGCTGCTTGTCGTGACCTCGGTGCACACCTACCTGGGACTTCACGTGATAAGGCGGGGGATCGTCTTCTCCGACCTGTCGCTTGACCAGCTGGCCGCCTTCGGCGTGATCGTGGGGATCGGCATGGGCATACAGGGCGGAAGTGTCTGGTCGTACGTCGTATCGTTTGTCGCCGTTCTCCTGGGATCGGTCCTGCTGGCCTACGTGAAGCCGAAAAACAAAAACATCCCGCACGAGGCGGTCATCGGGATTATCTACGGCCTCGCACTGGTCGCTTCGATCATGGGCGCGGACAAGATCTCGGGAGGGCTCGCCTATGTTACCCAGACCCTGACAGGAGTCATGCTGTGGGTCAGCTGGCCGCTCGTGATCGTAACGGCGGCGGTGTATGTAGGCCTGGCGGTCTTCCACTACCTGTTCAGGGGCAGGTTCATAGCTATCACGGAGGGCGGCGGAACACTGCCGAACGAGAACTTCTGGGACCTGCTCTTCTTCATCTCGCTCGGTATCATTACGGTGCTGATCGTTCCGATAGCCGGGGTCCTTCTCGCGTATGCGTTTCTCATGATACCGGCGGCCATCGCGACGCTGTTCACGAAGGACTGGGGCAGGGCGCTGAAGATCGGATGGGGCGTGGGATTCGTTTCGTCGCTGGCTGGCCTGATGCTCTCGTACTCGTTCGACCTTCCGTACGGGCCGACACTGGTCCTCACGCTGGGAGTCTTCTTCATCGGGGCGCTTGCGCTCAGGTGTATCATGCCGGTCACCGGGCGTGCGCAGAAAGGTGGCCGGCATGCTTGATATCATATGGTTCCTGCTGCCGCCCTTCGTGGCCTGCGTGACAATACTGGGGCTGATGGGATACCTCGGTATGCATGTCCTCAAGCGCGAGATTATATTCATCGACATCGCCCTCGCACAGATCGCGGCGGTGGGCGCGATTTTCGCCCATGTCTTTTTCGGGGCGGAAGAAAACGGCCTGACGGCATATCTCTGCGCCTTCGGTTTCACCGTGATCACCTCGTTCTTCTTCGCGCAGATCGACAGGAGGATCACGCAGATCTCCCACGAGGCGATCATCGGAGTGACGTATGCGATCGCTGCTGCAGCCGGCCTCTTTTTCCTCGCACTCGCGGCGGGCGGCGATGTGCACATGGAGCACATGCTGACCGGCAGCATCCTCTGGGCCAGGTGGACCGATATCGCCGCCATCGGGGGACTGTTCGCCCTGATCGGGCTCCTGCACCTGATCTTCAGAAAACGGTTCGTCAGGCTCTCGGAGAGATACGGATCGAGCCAGGTCAAGGAACGAAGCGATGTATGGTGGGATTTTCTATTCTACGTCTCCATGGGGCTGGCGATCACCTTCTCGGTCAG
>JAUWMD010000117.1 GCA_030613345.1 Candidatus Krumholzibacteriota bacterium | reverse complement strand
GGAGTTGCGTATGAAGTATGGCAGTAACCTCCGGCGCTACCTGGATGAAGTGGTATCATGGGATGTGGTCGCTGAACAGTACAACGAAGCCTACCGGCTCGCCCGCGAGGCGAAGCTAACGGGCAAAGCGCCGGAACTGCCCGTGGAGTTCGAATGATGGCCGGTACGATGGATTTGTTCCACCGCCACCCGGACAATCCTATCCTGACGGTGCGGGCTTTGCCCTATGCGGCAGGCGCCGTGTTCAATCCCGGCGTTGCCGAGGTGGACGGCGAAACCCTGTTGCTCATGCGTGTCGAGGACCTTGGCGGCCGTTCCCATCTGACCTGCGCCCGCAGCCGCGATGGCATCGGAAACTGGCAGGTGGATGCCGCCCCCGCCCTGTCGCCCGGCTTAAAAGCGCATCCCGAGGAAGCCTGGGGTGTGGAGGATGCCCGCATTACCCGTATCGAGGAGCGGGCGGAATGGGTGATCGCCTACACGGCCTATTCCGAATGCGGGCCGCTGGTGTCCCTGGCCACGACCCGGGATTTCCGTTCCTTCCAAAGGTTGGGTCCGGCTCTGCCGCCGGAGAACAAGAACGCCGCGCTCTTTCCCAGGCGCATCGGCGGCCGCTATTGCATGCTGCATCGTCCCGTTCCAGCCATGCCGGGTATCCCCGCGCACATCTGGATTTCCTATTCTCCCGACCTGCGTGCTTGGGGTGAGCACCGGCTGTTGTTGCCAGCCAGGGGGCCGGGTTTCTGGGATGCCGACAAGATCGGTATAGCCGCGCCGCCCCTGGCGTCGCCCGAAGGCTGGCTGCTTCTCTATCACGGAGTGCGCCGCATGGGTGCGGGAGATGTCTATCGCCTGGGCTTGGCCTTGCTGGATCTTGATGACCCGAGCCGTGTAATACGCCGACTCGACCATTGGATAATTGGCCCCCAACTCCCCTATGAGCGGACGGGCGACACCCCCAATGTAGTCTTCCCTTGTGGATGGATTCTTGAGGGAGATGAAATCCGGCTATATTACGGCGCTGCCGATACCTGTATCGCTCTTGCCAGCGCCAGCCTCAAAAAAGTGCTCGATTATCTCCTGAACGAGTCATCCATGGAGGCCTGAAATGCGAATTGCATTGATTTCGCCCATTGCCTGGCGCACACCGCCGAAACAGTACGGTCCCTGGGAACAGGTGGTCGCATTGCTGGCGGATGGCCTTACTGCGAGGGGGCATTATGTCACCCTGTTCGCCACCGGCGATTCATGCACAACCGCATGCCTGCGCGCCGTCTGCCCGGGTCCCTACGAAGAAGACAAGTCGCTGGATCCCAAGGTGTGGGAATGCATGCATATCGCAGAAGCGTTCGAACACGCGGATGATTTCGATATCATCCACAATCACTTCGATTTCCTGCCTCTGAGCTATTCGGGCCTCGTTTCCACCCCAGTGGTGACGACGATTCACGGCTTTTCCTCTCCGGCCATCATGCCGGCATACGAGCGATACAATGGCAAAACCGCCTACGTGTCCATCAGTAACGCCGACCGGAGCGAGCGGCTTGATTATACCGCTACCGTGTATCACGGCATTGATCTCGAGCAATTCACCTTTCAGCCCGAGACCGGGAATTATCTGCTGTTCTTCGGGCGCATGCACCCGGACAAAGGCGCGGCCGAGGCAGTGGCCATCGCTCGGGCAGCAGGAATGCCGCTGGTTTTGGCTGGCCCTGTTCAGGATAAATCCTATTTTGCAAGTCAGGTCGAACCGCACGTGGACGGCCGGGCGGTCCGCTATATGGGCACAGTCGGCCCCGAGGAACGCAATCGCCTGCTCGGCGGTGCCTACGCGCTGTTGCACCCCATCGCTTTCGCCGAACCGTTCGGGCTCTCTGTCGTGGAGGCCATGGCCTGCGGCGCACCGGTAGTGGCCTTCGCCAATGGCTCCATGCCGGAGTTGATCAGGGATGGGGAAACCGGATTTATCGTAGATAGCGTGGATGAGGCCGTGAGCGCCCTCGGGCGGGTGCCGGAGATCTCGCGGGCAAGGTGCCGCCGGGAGGTGGAGACACGCTTTTCCGCCGGGCGCATGATAGAAGATTATATCACCGTCTACCAACAGGTCATAGACCGACAGGAAAATGTGAGGCCGTGGGGCCATTACGAAGTGCTCTCCGACCGGCCGGACCACAAGGTCAAGCGTATTACCCTGCATTCGGGCAAGTACCTGTCGCTACAACGGCACCGGCGACGATCCGAACACTTGTTCATCGTGTGGGGCGAGGTCATGGTGCGGGTTGGAGATAAGGAGCATCGCTTAGGGGCGGGGAATTCCATCGATATCCCATGCGACGCCGTCAATCGCATCGCCAATGTGAGCGAAGACGACATGGTATTTATCGAGGTGCAGCAGGGGGAGTATTTCGGCGAGGACGACATAGAGCGACTGGAGGACGATTATGGCCGGGCATAAACTCATCCGCCGTCACGAACACAATCCGATCCTGACGCCGGATGACGTGCCCTACGAGGTAGCCACCGTACACAATGGGGCCGTGACGCGGTATAACGACCGCTTCGTGATGCTGTTTCGCGCTCATTTGAGCAACGGCCGTTCGGTCATCGGGATGGCTGAAAGCGGTGACGGATTCCGTTTTACGGTCCGGCCCGAACCATGGCTGACGCCCGCTGCCGAAGGCGTATTCGCCGAATACGAGGCTTTCGGAGTGGAGGATCCCCGCATCTGCCGGCTCGATGGGGCCTACTACATCACCTACAGCGCCTATTCGGCGCACGGCGTGCGCATCGCGCTCGCCAGGACGGAGGATTTCCAGCACGTCGAGCGCATCGCCCTGATCACACAAGCGGATCACCGCAACGTAGTTCTCTTTCCACAGTGCTTTAACGGCCGATACGCGCGGCTGGACCGACCGCACACAGACACTAACCCTTGGTCCATCTGGATTTCCCACTCATCCGACCTTATCCACTGGGGTGAATCGAGACGTCTGATGGCGCCCGTGCCGTACCATTGGGACGAACTCAAGATCGGGCCTGGCGCCACGCCGTTTGCCACGGACCGGGGCTGGCTGCACATCTTTCATGGCGTCTTCCAGACAATGAACGGCGCCGTCTATCGGCTAGGCGCCGCCCTGCACGCCCTCGATGACCCGGCGAGGATCGTGGCGGTGGCGGATGAGTGGATCCTCGAACCGGAGGCTCCATGGGAACGTTCGGGCTATGTGCCCAACGTGGTGTTTTGCTGCGGTGCGGTCCCCGAAGCGGATGGAACGGTGAAAATCTACTGGGGCGGAGCGGATACCGTGATGTGCGCCGGCACCGCATATATTGATGAACTCGTGGATGTATGTCTGCGGAGGCCACGTCCGGCACTGCCCGGAAGTGATGGGAAATGAATGAGCTAATCGAGTATGCAGATCTTTAATCAGCAGAGATATTGAGGAATTAATCCCAGCAAATGGTTGCTTTGAGAATCAAGATCCGGTTTTGTCATGTGATCTATATAATGCTCTTAATAGGGTAAGTGCAAATATCGCAGGGCGGACGCCCTCCTCCCGGATCTCTGCCTTTTCCGGTTCCCTGTATTAATGATTCTTCTTTTCCCGGGTCCAGATGAGCTTGATGGAAAGCGCGCTCTTCCCGGGGGGTGGGGGGATAAATATGATTCCGGCATTACCCCGAAGAATCCGTGTGTCTTTCACTCCGGATTCGGAGGGGTAATGCCGGGATCGATGTAGTCTAAACGAACTCGGCCTTGAGATCGCGCTTCCCGTCGAGCGAATATATCTCGTAGTCCTCCCGGTGCATCCTCGCATCGTCAATCACCACGATCTCGAGCCTGTACCGCTCGGAGAGTTCGCGGAGGTTTTCCTCGCGGTTCTCGCGCAGGAAGATCCCCAGCATCGGGTTGACGCGGAACTGCAGGCCGGTGACCCTCTTGACAGAACCGATGCGTCTGATCCAGTGCTCGATCTTCATCGCCATCGACTCGATCGACAGGATCTTGCCGCTCCCGGCGCAGTAGGGACACTCGTCGCTGTAATAGTGGAGGAGGCTTGGGCGCACGCGCTTCCTGCTCAGCTCGATCAGGCCGAGGTCGCTGATCTGCGACACACGTGCCCTCGAGCGGTCCTTGCGGATCGCGTTGCGGAACTCGTTGTACACCTTCCGCCTGTTCTCCTCGCGCTCCATATCGATGAAATCGATCACTATGATGCCGCCGATGTCCCTCAACCGCAGCTGGCGGGCGATCTCGCGCGCAGCGATGAGGTTCGCCTCGAGGATCGTCTCCTCCTGATTCTTGCGCCCGGTGAACCGGCCAGTGTTGACGTCGATCGATACGAGCGCCTCCGTGTGCTCGATGACGATGTAGCCGCCCTTCCTCAGCCAGATCTTGCTCTCGAGGGTCTTCTCGATCTCCGACTCGATCTCGTAGTAGTCGAATATCGGCGCCTTTTCCTTGTAGAGCTGGACCTTCGAGGCGAGCTCCGGGGCGAAAGACTTCAGATACCTGGCCAGCCTGTCGCGCTCGCCTTCGTTGTCGATCACAATCCTGCCTATGTCCTTCGAGAAGAGGTCCCTGATGGCGAAAATGGTAATATCGACGTCTTCGTGTATCAGTGTGGGCGGAATGGCCCTTTCGATCTTCTTTCGGATCTCCTTCCAGCGCTTCTCGAGCGAGCGGATATCGTCGCGGAGCTGGTCATCATCGACTCCCTTTCCGGCCGTGCGGACGATGACGGCGCATCCCTTCGGCCTGTTCTTCCTGACGATGTCCCTCAGCCTGTGACGCTCCTTGCGCGACTCGATCCTCTTGCTTATCCCGATGTGGTCGAGGTTCGGCATCAGGACCGCGTACCGTCCGGGCAGCGAGAGCTGGGACGATATCCTCGGCCCTTTCGTGCCTATGGCCTCCTTTCGGATCTGCACGAGGATGTCCTGCCCTTTCTTCAGAAGGTTCTCGATAGGGGGATACTCTCGCCTCCTGCGGCCGTTCTGGAAGTCGAAGTCCTCGTCGATGTCGATCAGGTCGGGATCGAGCGAGCCTGTAGCCACGTCGCTGACGTGGAGAAAGGCCGCTTTCTCCTGCCCGATGTCTACGAAGGCGGCCTGGATCCCGGGAATCACGGCGTTGATCTTTCCCATGTAGATGCCGCCGACGGTCCTCCTGCTCTCCTCGCGCTCGATGAGGAACTCGACGAGCTCCCCGTCCTCGAGGATCGCGATCCGGACCTCCCTGGTTGTGTAGTTGATTACGATCTCTTTTTTTACTCTGGCCATTTCAAATATTTCCTGTAATTAAATCCAGTGGTTCGAGCAGGGCATCGCCCTGCCTGTAGTAAATCGCCGTCCTTCTGATCACCGCGAGCCGGGCTGCCGGCCCCGGCATCACGGCGTGCAGCAGATCGGCCGGCCCCGGAGCGCCCTCCGGGCCGGACTCGATACGCAGCATGAGTTTCCCCTCGGCCCCGTCCCTGCGGACGGAACACCCGCGCGTCGACCTCATCCTTCCCTTTCGGCCTGTCACTTCCCCTCCCGACGAGAAGAACGAGGACCATCTATCCTCCAGCCATCCGGCCGCGTCTCCCGTGGGCCCTCCTCCGGGCCATTCCGACGGGCCGCCGGCACCGAGTTCCTCGCCGAGACGATACCACACATCCTCTCCCGCAGACAAATTTTCTTCCGCTAACACTTTTTCTTTACCGGCTTGCCCGAGCATGCAGATCACCGGACCGAGGTCGATCTCGTACTCGAATACGGCCTCTTCGGGGAGCTTTCCCCCGGCCCGGTTGAACGGGCCGGCGCTCGACGTCACCTCCAGCCCCGGCGGCATGAACCCGTCGAAGACACGGAATGTGATGTCGCCGTCGCTGGTCAGCTCGACGTCAAAGAACTCCATCTCGCCCGCCGTGCCGACTGCCAGCGCGGGGCCTAGCGACATCTTCACGTGGGGATGGAACCCTGTGCTGAACCTCAGCGGCAGACAGCTCCTTCGGAGAGCCCTGATGATGATGTTGTTCAGCTCCCTGTGCGAGAAGAATCTCGCCATCCCCGTCTTCCTGTAGACAAAACGGTAACGTATCTGCTCATGCTCGTTCTCGACATCGAGCTCGTACCTTTTCCGTATACCGGGGACGGTGTCGTTGTCTGCGGGGGCGAATCCGGCGTTTCTCTCTTCCTCGCTGCTGCAGGCTCCGCACCCCCCGCAAGCCCCACCCCGGCAGTCTGCCGTTGGCTCGGCGCCGATGGCCCTCTCCTTCTCGCGGAGGAGGAAGTTTTTCGAGACCTTGACGGTGAACGCCTCCCACGGCAGTGGCGCGGCCGGATCGAGCCCAGCCAGGAGCCGGTCTATACTCGTGCCGTGTATCTCGATCGCCTTTTCCCACAGATCGAACCTCAGCCTGTCGCGCCAGCTGTCGAACCGGCACCCGGATCTCCACGCATCCAGGACGATCGGCCAGACGTCGCGGCTCCCTCTTGCGAGCACACCCTCGAGTGCGCTGACCCGGGGCTCGCGGAGACTGAGATCGACCTTCCTGTTCCTGATGCGGGAGGCGAGGTACCTTTCCTTTTCCGTGATCTCTTCGATCGAGCACTGTTTCTCCCACTGGAAGGGAGTGTGGGACTTGGGCACGAACGGCGAGATGGTCACGCCGAGCCTGAATCGTCCCCTCGCCTGGCGCATGCTCATGATCCGCGCGATCAGGGATACTATCCCGTCCAGATCCTCCCTCGTCTCCGTCGGCAGACCGATCATAAAGTAGAGCTTGAGGTTCTGCCAGCCGGCATCGAGGATCCTCTCACACCCGCCCAGGATGTCCGCGTCGCTCATGTCCTTGTTGATCACCGAACGCAGGCGCTCGGTGCCCGCCTCCGGTGCGATCGTAAAGCCCGATTTACGGACGGCGGCGGTCGCCTCGATTATCCTGTCGGTCACCGTCTCGGGGCGGAGGCTCGGAAGGGCGAGGGAGATGTGGCGCTTCTCAAGCTCGGGGGCGAGCCGTCCGAGCAGTTCCTCGAGCCTCGAGTAGTCAGACGTAGACAGCGAGAGGAGAGAGACCTCCTCCCATCCCGTAGCGTCCAGCCCCTCAGAAACGGCGCGGACGATGTCACCCACCTTCCTCTCCCGTCTCGGCCTGTACGTCATCCCCGCGTGGCAGAACCTGCATCCGCGCGTGCATCCCCTCATCACCTCTACGGACAGCCTGTCGTGCACGACCTGGGCCGAAGGGACGATCGGGACGGTCGGAAGGTTCTCCGGGCCGAGCAGATATGTCCGCGCAGAGACCTTCTCGCTGATTCCTTCAACATAAACGCCTTCGATTCCGGCGAGCGTTTCGAGTTTCTCCCGCCGCCCCGCGCCACCGGCTGCCATGAGGGCAATCACCGCCTCGACGAGCGATTCCTCTCCGTCGCCGATGAAGAACGCGTCGAACGCGCCGATGACGGGGAGGGGATTGGATACGCACGGCCCGCCGGCCACGACCAGCGGGTGGTTGTCATCCCTCTCCGCGGCGACTACGGGCAGCCCCGCCAGGTCCATTATCGTAAGGGCGTTCGTGTAATGGAGCTCGTACGGCAGGGTTATGCCTATGAGGTCGAACCGCGACGCGGGCGTCCCAGTCTGCCACGACCTGAATCGCTCACCGGTGGCCCTTATGCCGGCCTCCATATCGGGCCAGGGGGCGAAGGCAAACTCCACTCCCACTCCCTCGACCCGGCTCAGGGCGTGGTAGAGAAACCTCAGGCCCTGGTGGGACATGCCGATCTCGTATACGTCGGGAAAGACGAGCAGGACGTTGAAATTTCCAC
>JAUWMD010000223.1 GCA_030613345.1 Candidatus Krumholzibacteriota bacterium | reverse complement strand
GCATTTCCCGATTTGATGACGAATCCATCGAGCCTCGCGAGATCGGCTCCGATGACGACGTGCCAGACCTCGTTCTCCCCGTCCAGGATCGTCTCGTTCATCTCCGGGTCATGCTGGGACATCGATGTATCCGCCGTCGAGAATCCACCGTAGATATCGACGCCTGCCTTCATCCTCAGGACCGGGACTACGGGATCGCCCGGAACGGGGCTGACGTAGATGCCCGCAGCGCCCCAGACCATGTCGCCCTCGGAGGCATAGCCGACCGCTTCCTGCACTGTCGTGAATGCGTCGCCCCAGGAGGAACCGTTATCGGCCCCCGAAGCGGCCGCATTTACGTACCACAGGTCTCTGTCGACGATCTCCGGGAAATCGGTTGCTAGAGGATCGTCTTCGTTTGAACAGCCGGTGAGCAGAAGGAGGATTGCCGGAACGAGGAGACAAGCAGGTGCGATGCGTTTCATGCCAGTCGGATTCCTGTTCATCTGACTCCTTCCGGAACATCGACGCGGGATCTCGTTGCTACCCGATAAATATACTAAACGGGAACGGCAGGTCAACCATTTGGAGCGATCCACGAGGGGAGCTCCGCGGGATCTATACCCCACAGGAGCGGGAGAAGCAGAGCAACCACGAGCGTGATTATCAGCCAGCCGAAAATGTTCATGAAAAGCCCAGCCCTTACCATCTGGGTTATCGTCACCTGCCTGCTCCCGAACACGACCGCGTTTGGCGGTGTGGCCACGGGCAGCAAGAAGGCGTACGACGCCGCTATGCATACGGCCACGATCGGTCCGTACGGATGAATCGACATCGAGATCGCCACTCCGGATATGATCGGGATCAGCATCGCCGAGGTCGCGGTGTTCGACGTTATCTCGGTGAGGAAGATCGTCAGCAACGCGACGGCCGAGATCAGGACGACGTAATTCGCGCCGTGCAGGATCGTGATACTGCCGCCTATCCAATGGTCGAGGCCCGACATCCTGAATCCGCCCGCCAGTGACAACCCTCCACCGAAGAGTATGATCACTCCCCAGGGGACCTTCGAAGCGGTCTTCCAGTCGAGCAGGAACTCGCCCTTCTTCAAGTCGGCGGGTATGAGGAAGAGGAGCAGCGCCCCGACGATGGCTATGGTCGAATCGGCTATCGTCTCAGCCCCGGGGATCGTGATGAATCCACGCAGTATCCATCCCGCTGCAACGAGGATGAATACGGCGAGTATCTTCTTCTCGGCCGGTGAAACCGGCCCGATCTCGCGCGATTCGTCCTCGATACAGGCCATGCCTCCGGGCAGCTCTCCCGAACCGAGACGGAAGGCGAATCTCGTCAGGTAGAGCCAGGTAAAGGCGAGCATCACGACTGCCAGCGGGAGCCCAACCGCCATCCAGGAGAGAAAGCTCACCGACCTGCCGTAGGTATTCTCGATGAACCCTGCGAATATCACGTTTGGCGGCGTCCCGATGAGTGTGGCTACCCCGCCTATCGACGCCGAGTAGGCGATCGCCAGCATCAGCGCCGTACCGAAACCGGGAGCGGCGGGCACGCCCTCACCCCCGTTCTCACCACCATACCCGTCGCAGGATGTGACCTGCCTGATAACAGCCATGCCTATCGGCACCATCATCATCGCCGTGGCGGTGTTGCTTATCCACATCGAAAGGAAGGCCGTAGCGACCATGAATCCGAGGATGATCCGGTCAGTTCCCGTGCCGACAAGCCTTATTGTGAAAAGGGCGATACGTTTATGCAGATTCCATTTCTCCATCGTAACCGCGATGAAGAAACCGCCGAGGAAGAGGAAGATCAGGTGATTTGCATAGGGCGCCGTCGCTTCCGAGGCCTTCATGACACCCATCGCCGGAAAAAGGGCGGCGGGCAGAAGAGCGGTGGCTGCGAGCGGCGCCGCCTCTGTGATCCACCAGATCGCCATAAGAGCGGCGACCGCCGCGACTTTCCTCGCGGCGGGGCTCATACCCTCGGGAAGCGGCAGCAGGAGGATCAAGATGAATGCGGCCGGACCGAGAGCGAGTCCGATCCTCTGTCTCATTCCATACAAGGCGCATCTTTCGCAGCCACGGCCGCGAAGATCGCGGCGAACGCGAGGCTGATCCACATGATGGCAAGGATGATCCCAATTCCCAGGAGCAGCATACCGGCTATGACTACAGGAACCGACAACAGACCCATCAGGAATATCGTCCCGCTGTGGCCGGTCGTCATCCTCCAGCTCTCCCTGATCGCCTCTGTGGCCTCCATCTTCCTGTCCGTCACGAGATAGGGCACGAACGCGAGTTTGCACGCGAATATAATCCCCGGCACGATCAGAAAGACGAATCCGACCGCGACGATCGCGCTCGTCAACAGATGAGCGAGAACGACGTTCAGATAGTTCTTCTGGAAGACGAAGATATCCATGAATTCCGGTTTCTCTCCACGAACCGCCTTCAGCATCGCGTAGTTCGCTCCATACCTCACCGGGCCTAGTATCAGCAGCCAGAATCCCAGCGCAAACATCTGGATGATGACATTGACCCCGGAATCCCAGTCTGCCGACCTGTCCTGGAGCGCCTTTGCCCATCCAAAGGGGGCGGAAAGGACCATGACCACCAGTGTGATAAGCAGCACTTCGAGAAAATACTTCTTCAGCACTGCGAGCCCGTGCCCGTAACTCCCCCCGACGTTCGCCTCGGGGACGGGGAGAACGCTCTGCTCAGGCATTCCGTTCATCTCTTCCCTCCAGTCTGCAGCGACAGTATCCAGCCGCTCACCATCTCGAGCGCGGCCGGCGACATCGTTTCCTCTATCTTCGCGTATTCCGAAGGATTCCCGGTCTCGGTCGTCTGAAAGAGGTGGTTGAGACCCGGCATCTCGACGACCCTGAAATCTTCGTTTCCCGCCTCACGCAGGGCGCTTTCTATGGCGGGCAGGTTCCTTCCCGGATCGACCTGCATATCCAGACTTCCGATCATGGCAAGTACGGGACACTTCACTTTTCGCAGTGCCATCGCCGGATCATATTCCATGAAAAACCTGAACCAGGCGCCGGTCAGTATCTCGGCCCTCTTCTCCACTCCATCCTCGTTGAATCCGAATTCTTCCCTCTCTTCGAGCGAATATCTCTCGAGAAACGGGATCGATACGCTGACGATCATCTCCCTCGTCTCCTCATCGTCCCGCCCTTCGGCCAGGATATTGTATTCCTTCTCGAGTTGCTCTTTTCTCTTTTCTATTACCGCAGGTGAAGCGCCCTGCAGCTCGAGAAGCACCAGGTTCTGCGTAAGCAGTAGCTCTGACCCCCTGAGTCCAGGCCCCGCCAGCAGTATGATGAAAGATATATCATCGGATTCCGCCGCAATCATAGCCGCAATTATCCCGCCTTCACTATGGCCGATGAGTCCGGCCATCGAGGCGTCGATCTTACTTCTCATCTTAAGGTATTCAAATGCCGCGCGTGCGTCGGTAGCGAAATCTGCCGTCGTTGCGGTGCCGTAGACACCTCCCGACTTCGCGATGCCCCTGTCGTCGTACCTCAGCACCGCGATCCCGTTTCTCGTGAGATGATCGGACAGGACGAGGAACGGCCTGTGGCCAAGCACCATCTCGTCCCTGTCCTGCGGGCCCGATCCGGAGATCAGCACCACCGCCGGAAAAGGCCCCTCCCCTTCCGGCATCGTCAGTGTCCCTGCAAGTGTGATCCCGGCCTCTCCGTTTTCGAACTCCACATCTTCTTCGGGATATGGAAGCGGACGCTCCGGTTCCTGGGGCCTTGCAGGGGGTTTGATCTCGCCGCCCCTGACGAGCCTCAGGGGAAGTTTGAATCCGGCCTGCCTCCACTCTCCATCGACGAAGAGACTGTCCCGGTCGTATATGCCGTAGTAGCCGCCCTGGGCTACCGCGATCTCGATGAGCAGACTGTCGCCCTCGAAAGTGACACTGCTTACAGGGATCCCTGCCGCGCCCTGATCCGGGCTGTCCATCGTCGCCGAGAGGGCCCCGTCTTCGCCTGATGTTATATGAAAGACGACCCGGAGCTCGACACCGTTGAAATTGAGCACTCCTGACCAGTCACCGTCTATCTCACTGGCCTTCGCCGGCCCCGATGCGAGCAGTAACAATGTAACACTCAGGGCCGCGGTAATGCGGACTGCCTTCGATATGGTTTGTTTCAAGAAAGATATCCTCCTTATAAGTGAACCGCTGTCGTAGCTAGTACACTACATCAGGCTTGATCATTCAGCTATTTTTTTATCATCTTCAGCGAATTCGAAGACTTTCTCGATCGTGGTCCCGAACACCCTGGCGATCCTGAAGGCAAGAGCGAGTGACGGGGCGTACTTACCCTGCTCGAGAGCGACGATGGTCTGCCTG
>JAUWMD010000178.1 GCA_030613345.1 Candidatus Krumholzibacteriota bacterium | reverse complement strand
GGGCCGCCCCCCGCCGGGCCTCACCCTCGTCCCTCCGCCAACACCCGCTGCGGGGGGGAGCGCTCCCCCCGCCCGGCGCCCGGCAGCGATGGGGATAACGTGTTCGTCTCCCCCGTCAGCGTGGCTCTCTGCCTCGGCATGGCATACAACGGCGCCGGCGGCTCTACAGCGGTGGAGATGGCTGGTATTCTCGGCGCCGGGTCGATCGACCTGGCTGCGTACAACGGGGCGAACGGGCTGCTCGTCGACCATCTGTCCGAGACCGGTACGGGGATCACCCTGTCTATCGCCAACTCGATATGGCTCAAGAAGGGCTTCCCCTTCAGGAAGGAATTCGTAAAAAGGAACGAGAAGCATTTCGGCGCCGGCGTCTACCAGCTCGAGACGGAGAAAGAAATCAACGGATGGGTGAAGGAAAAGACCGAAGGAATGATACCCTCGATCATCGACTCGGTCGATCCTGCCGACGTCGCGATCCTCATAAACGCGATCTACTTCAAGGGCGAATGGACGGTCGAATTCAACGAGGATCTCACGGAAGACAAGTCTTTCCAGTCCTCGAAAGGCGAGAAGAAGGTCCCCATGATGAAACGCACCGGAAAGCTCGACTGTCACGAAAACGAGCTCTTCCAGGCCGTGAGACTGCCTTACGGTAAAGGTGCATCCGATGACGGGCCCTCCGGAGGCGGGAGTTCGATGTACGTCTTGCTCCCCTCCGGGGAGAAGACGCTCGCCGACCTTACCGGAAAACTAACGCTCGAAGACTGGAAGACGTGGACCGGCGCCCTTGCGGAGCGCGACGGCACGATCGAGATGCCGCGATTCAGGGCGGAGTATTTCTCGCGACTCAACGGCACACTCTCGGATATGGGGATGAAGGAAGCCTTCAGGCGCAGCGCCGACTTCACACGCCTCTGCGAATGCAGCCCGGGGGATGTCTATATAAGCGACGTCTACCACAAGGCGGTGGTGGAAGTGAACGAGAAGGGTACCGAGGCCGCCGCCGTGACGGCGATCAGGATGAAGCTCACATCGGCGATGCCCGTCGAGGAGCCGTTTCACATGGTCGTCGACAGACCCTTCCTCATTGCGATCGTAGATGACGATACGGGTCTGATACTGTTCATGGGTGCGATAAGCGATCCGGAGTAGGCAGCAGCGTTATCCATCCCCTCTGCTCTCGGCATCGAGAACGGCGCGGTAGAGCTCGCGCATGAGACCGTCGAGGCCGCTGCGCGCAAGTGCCGAGATAATATGGACCCTCTCCTCCCCCACCGGATGGAATTCGACTTCGTCCGGACCGCCGGGAAGAAGATCGACCTTGTTGAGAGCGACGAAGCGGGGCCTTTCGAGCAGCGCGTCGCTGTACTGTCCCAGTTCGGAGACAAGCTGGCTGTAGGCATCCCCGGGAGATACCTCCTGCGATGCCGCATCGATGATGAAGCAGAGCACCCTGCACCTCTCGACGTGGCGGAGGAACTCGAGGCCGAGCCCCCTGCCTTCGTGCGCTCCCTCTATCAGTCCCGGGATGTCGACCATGCAGAACGAGGCGGCCTCGTCTATCTTCACTATCCCCAGGTTCGGGGTGATGGTGGAAAACGGGTACTCGGCAACAACAGGATTCGCCTCGCTGACCGAACGAAGCAGTGTCGACTTGCCCGCATTCGGAAGTCCGACAAGCCCGACGTCCGCGATGAGTTTGAGCGTCAGGCGCAGGTTTCTTTCCTCGCCCGGAGCGCCCGGCACTGCCCTTCGCGGAGCCTGGTCTCTCGCGCTCCTGAAGTGCCAGTTCCCCTTGCCTCCCTTCCCCCCGGTTACCATCGTGATCTCATCGTAATCTCCCGTCAGGTCTGCAACTGTCTCACCCGTATCGATATCCTCTATGAGCGTTCCTGGCGGCACCTTGATGACCACCGGCGGAGCGCTCTTCCCGGTCTTCCTCGCGCCTTCTCCGGGCCTGCCGTTCTTCGCCGCGTATTCCTTCCTGTACCTCAGATCGAGCAGGGTCCTCATCTGGGGCTGGACCCTGATGACGACGTCGCCGCCCCTGCCGCCGTCCCCGCCGTCGGGCCCTCCGCGGGGAACGAACTTCTCCCTCCTGAAGGAGACGCACCCGTTCCCCCCGTTTCCCGACCTCACGAAGAGCTCCACCCTGTCAATGAACATCGCCATGCTCCCCCGTGTCGAAATACTTGCCCGGATTGAATATGTTTTCCGGATCGATCGCCTTCATGATCCTCTGCTGCAGTTCGATCTCGGCCGGCGAGAAGATCAGGCCGAGAAAATCCTTCTTTGCCATCCCTATCCCGTGCTCGCCGCTCAGCGTTCCCCCCATCTCCGCGACTCGTGTGAAGAGGCGCTCGACGAAGACCATCGCCCTCTCCATCTCCGCTCTGCGGCGCCTGTCGGTCATGATGTTGACGTGCAGGTTCCCGTCCCCGCAATGCCCGAATATGTAGCAGTCGAGCTCCAGCTCCGTAGCAAGCCCGTGTATCCATGAGACGGCCTCGCCCAGCCCGCCGAGCGGGAGCGAGACGTCCTCGTTGATCTTCGTGATCCCCATGCGTGCCAGACTGGGGCTGACCGACCGGCGCAGCTCCCAGAGGATCTCCCTCTCCCCGTCGTCCCGTGCGGTCAGCATTCCGAGTCCGCGATTGTCGCAGAACGACGAGAGAAGGCCGTACTGCATATCCACATCTTCCTGTGAGCCGTCCATCTCGAAGAAGAGATAGCTGCTCCCCCTGTCGATCCCCGAGAGCTCCCTGTACTCGCTGACGCAGCGCATCGTCTTCGAGTCGATAAACTCGAGGACGCTCGGTGTGAATCCCGTCGCGAGGAGCGCCGAAGCGGTATACATCGCCTCGCCGTCCTCGCCCGCCGCCACGAGTACGGTCCTGAACGCCTCCGGCCTCGGGAGCACCCGCAACCTGGCGGAGTAGATCGCGCCGAGTGTGCCTTCAGCGCCGATCAGCAACGCGGCGGGGCCGCAGGGAGCAGATTCGATCACCTCTCCCCCGGAATCGATCCAGACCATCGACCGCACGTACCGTCTCGTCACTCCGTACTTGAAGGCCCTCGGGCCGCCGGCGTTCTCCGCGATGTTGCCGCCGATCGTCGAGACCCTGAAGCTCGCAGGGTCGGGCGGATAGAAGAATCCACTCGGCTCGAGATACTCCTGGAGATCGTTGTTCACCATCCCCGTCTCGACCGTCACGGTCCGTGCCTCAATATCGAATTCGAGCACCCTGTTGATCTTCTCGGTCGAGACAACGACCCCGCCGGATGGAACCGATCCTCCGGAGAATCCGGTCCCGGCCCCCCTCATGAAAAGAGGCACACCGATCCGGTGCGCCTCGAATACCGTCTTCTGCAGATCATCAAGCCCCAGAGGGAAGATTACTGCGTCGCACCGCCCCCTCCTGCCGGTGGCGTCGAAACCGTACGATAACGTGTAGCGTGCCTCCCGGCGGAAGGGTATCCCCCGCAGCCTCTTTCCCAGTTCCTTTATTTCGCTTTCGAGCTCCATCTACGAATAGTCGCTCACGAAGCTCTCGAACCTGTCGAGGGCCATCGTCAGCTGCTCCTCGGCCCACTCGAACGAGAAGCGGATCATCTTGTCCAGGCCGAACGGCCCGCCCGGGATAACAAGCAGCCCCTTCTCCTGGAGGAGCTTCTCACAGAACTCGGCGCTTCCGCTCACCCCGCAGGCGGGATAGAGCGACGAGACATCGGCGAGGAAGTAGAAGGCGCCTCCAGGCTCGGGGAAACTGATCCCCGGAATCGCCGCCAGGCGCTCGCCGAACATCTTCTTTCGTTTCTCGAACTCGCCGCGCATGCGCTCGCGGTCGGCAGCGCCGCTCCGGACCGCCTCGAGAGCGGCCCACTGGGAGATCGCGTTGGGGCACCCCGTCGCGTGGGCCTGATAGGCGCCCATCCTGTAGGCGAGCTGCTCCTCGGCGAGCGCGAATCCGACCCTCCATCCCGTCATCGCGTAGCTCTTCGAGACGCCGGTGATCACGACCGACTGGTCCTTGAGCGCGGGCAGGAGTTTGACGGGAGAGTGGTGCTCGACCCCGTCGAATGTGAGGAACTCGTATATCTCGTCGCTTATCAGCGCTATCCCCTCTTCGAGGAGGAGATTCCCGACAGCCTCGATCTCTTCTCTCGTATAGACGATCCCCGCGGGGTTGTTCGGCGAGTTGAAGAGCAGCACCTTCGGCCTGCCCCTGCCGATCTCTTCCCTGAGCATCCCGACTGTCATCTTGTACCCCGTCTCCGCCCCGGTCTCGACGATCCTCGGTACCGCCCCGACGAGCTTGACCATCTCCGGATAGCTGACCCAGTACGGCGTGACGACCAGCACCTCGTCGCCCGGATCGGTGAGGGCGTAGAGTGAGTTGAATATAGAGTGCTTCGCCCCGTGAGAGATGACGACCTCTTTCCAGCCGTAATCGACGCCCAGCAGCGCGCTGTACTCCTCGGCCACCGCCTCACGGAGCTGCCTGATCCCGGCCGCAGGGGTGTATCGCGTCTTTCCCTCTCTTATCGCCTTTATACCGGCCTCTTTGATGATATCAGGCGTCTCGAAATCGGGCTCGCCGGCGGCAAGCCCCACGACATCCTCGCCCGCCTCCTTGAGGGTGTTGGCCCTCGTGTTGAGGCTGAGGGTCACTGACGGCTCGATTCCTGCCGCCCTCCTGCTGATGAATCGTGCCAATTCGTCCCTCCCGGGGTTATCCGCCCTGCAGCGGCTTCCACTCTTCGAGCCTTTTCACCACGGCTTCCGGAACGAGGCATCCGATATCCCCGCCGAGCCTGTATATCTCCTTCACCAGGGAGCTGTGAAGGTAGATGTACTTCTCGCTCGGCATGAGGAATACGGTCTCGAACTCCGGGTGCAATTTTCTGTTCATGAGCGCGATCATCAGTTCGTACTCGAAGTCCGAAACGGCCCTGAGGCCCCTGATGACCACATCCACTTCCCTGTTCCTGAACTCGTCGACGAGCAGCCCTTCGAAGGTGATTACCTCCACACGGTCGATGCCGGCGAGGCTCTCCCTCACGACCGTCTCGCGCTGCTCGAGCGTGAGAAGCGGTCCCTTGTGGTAACCTGCGGCCACCGCCACGATGACCCTGTCGAACAGTCCCGAGATCCGCTCCACAAGATCCACGTGGCCGTTTGTGATCGGGTCGAAAGTGCCCGGATAAAGGGCTGTCCTGCCTTTCACTTCTGTCCCTCCGTGCCTGAGCCCTTGAGCCTGTCCTCCCTGTATTCAAGATACGTCACTATCGTCTGCCCGAATTTCCTTGTCCTTTTCTTCTCGAGCGATCCGCCAGAGGGGATATCAATATTTCCTCAACCATTTCCTTCGCATCATATCTGTCAATTGGAATTACACGGAACGTAACATCTTCATATAATTCTGTGAAAATCCCACCGATTCCACACATGATCGACATGCCAAATGTAGGATCTTGAACAAGACCAATAATGATCTCTACGCCTTTTTCCTCCATCTGGTCAACAAGGAGATTCTCTGATGGAAACTTCTTCTTAAACTCTTTAAACTCTTTTTTAAGTGAGTCCATATCTTGGATGCCTAGTTTGACACCACCGACATCTGTTTTATGCAAAATTTTATTGGA
>JAUWMD010000062.1 GCA_030613345.1 Candidatus Krumholzibacteriota bacterium | reverse complement strand
TGCAACTTTCAGTCCAATAATGCCTTTAAAAGGATAAATATTCCCTGTCGGTCGTTTTCCGTAAGCCTCAGGTTTTTCCTCGCCTTCTCGTAATCCCCGTTTATCTCGAGGGCCTTTTTGAACGCCTCGCTCGCCTTGTCCATAAACAGCTTGCATTTTGCAGTATACAGGATGCCAAGTGAGTTCCAGGCATCTGCGAAGGTAGGATTCCTGTCCAGTATCTCACCCACCTTCTCGAGGTATTTCTCTATATCCCCTTCCTCGATCCTGTCTCCACTCTGGACGAGCATCAGGTAAAGCTCGAGGATGATATCATCGACGAGGCTGCGGGTGCTGACCGATCCGATCCCGTCGAGGAGTTTCAGAGCCTCCTCGTACTCCTCCCTCTCGAAATGGGTCTTCACGCCGTCGAGGATCCCGTCCCCCAGGTTGGGATTGAGCTGTCCGGCCTTCTCGAGGTTCAATGTGAATTTTTCCTCGAGCCCTCTGGAAAGCTCATAGTCCTGCTTGATGATCGTGTTTTTCAGGAAGGTCCGAATCAGGTTGAGATACGGCTCGCCGTAATACATGTTCAGGCTGATCGCCTTCTTGAAACTCTCGACCGCCATCCCGCACATATTCTGTCTCAGGAATATCTTCCCTATCAGGTTATGCAGGTCGGGATAGTCAGGACTGAGCTCGAGCCCCTTCCGGGTAGCGTCGAGCGCCATGTCGAACTCATCCATCCTGTAAAGCGCCTCTCCGATCACCATCCAGGCCCTCGAATCGTTCGCTCCCTTTTCCACCGCCGTCTCGGCCTCGGCAATCGCCTCGCGGAAGAGGTTCCTCCTCAAAAGGGTATCGGCCAGCCTGAGATGCGGATTGGGATCGTCTGACCTGCCGATGTTGTCCCTCGCGTCGAGGATGAACCGGAAGCTCCGCTTGTTCCGCTGATGGATCTTCTTCGTGAGCTCCCTGAGCTTCTCGGTCCCCGAATCCCCGCCGACCTTTCTGACCATCGTGTCGAAGACCGCCCCATCCCTGAAAAACGAGCTCTGTATCTGTTCGTTCTCGGAGTTGTAGCTCGTCTGCAGGAAATAGCTCGCCCCGCCGTGACGCATTTCTTCTCTCAATTCGAAACTTTCCAAAAAGAACTCCTCCCGCAAGAAAGGAATAATACCATATCTCCCCCGCGGAATACAGTAAAACAAGCCTTCCGGCGAGAGCTTCAGCCCTCTCTCTCGAGAGCGAGCACCTCTTCGGTAAGCTTGTAGTAGTCGTACGCTCCCCTCGACAGGGGGGCGTGCTCGTATATCGTCTTGTTGGAACCCGGAGCTTCCCTTATCGCCGTATTTACCCTGATCACCGTGCTGAATATCCTCTCGCCGAAATGTTCCCTCAGGTCGTCCATCACCGTTCTGGATATCCTGGTGCGGGAATCGAAGAACGTCGGCAGTATCCTGTATTCGATCGAGCTCCTTTCCGTGATCCACGCGATCTCCTCGATGATCTCCAGCGTCTGGCGCGCCCCCACCTCGGAGAGATAGTCCATCCCCACCGGGACTATCACCTCGTCGCAGTAGGCAAGCACATTGATGTTTATCAGATTCATCGACGGGGGGCAGTCGCAGATGACATAGTCGCACCCTTTGAGATGTTTCAGGGCGTCTCGAAGCCTTCCTTCCCGTCTCTCCTGTCTGCCGAGCTGCAGCTCGACCTCGACGAGCTTCCGCCCGCCGGAATCTATGATGAAGAAGTTTTCCCTTACCTGGATGATGTCGACGTCGCCGGTCATCAGCAGGCCGTCGAGTCCCTTTTCTCCCTTGACGCCGAAAGTGACGGCGACATTTCGCTGAGGATCGCAGTCGACGAGAAGGACCTTCCGCCCGCTGAGGGTAAGGCCGTGCGCGAGACTGACCGCCGTCGTCGTCTTGCCCGTGCCCCCCTTCATCGTCATTATCGCGAAACTCTTCATTCCTTCTTCTTCCTCCCGTCCCTCTTGCTGTTTCGTTCCAGCAGTTTCTTGCCGTATTCTCCCCATCCCATCTTGCGGACCCTGCGGTCTTTCCCTTTGGACTCGCCGGCCGTCTCCGATAAATCGAGTTTGACGTCGAGTGTCTCGGCGTGTTCTCTCGCCACGGGCTTGATCTGTTCGACGCCGGTCTTCTCGAGCTCTGGCGCTGCGGGTTTCCCGGACAGCGGATCGGACCGGAAAACGTCCACCGGCGAGGGCTTCTCCTTCACGGCATCTTCGACGACGGGTTCGCGATCCCTTTTCTGGACCGGTTCCTCTATCGGCGATTCTGCGACCGGCGCGGCGAGTTCGGACAAAGCCGCCCCGCTGCTCATGAAATGGGGTATCAGAGGATCGAATCCCAGGTCCCTGAATATCTTGAATATCGGCTGGTTCATCCCTGACAGCGCCATCCTCCCGCCATCGGCCCCGATCTTCTGCATGTACTTGACGATGACTCCCCAGCCGCTGCTGCTTATATAGATGACGCCGGAGAGATCGATCACGAGAAAACTCGGCCTGTCCTTAATGGCCAGCTCGAGCCTGTCCTCGAATACAACGGATGTAGCCGCATCTATCGCACCGGAGATATCGAGCACCATCGATCTCCCGTCCGGTGACCGCCTGGCCGCCACCTCGAACTCCAGTTCCCCTGGGTCGCTACCCGGCGACACGGTATCCGCCGGAGGCTTCTCGCACGGAACTTCCGCACAAGGATCCTCATCAGAAACTGTCACCGGCGAGGGAATCGCCGCGGTCGAGCCAGCGAGCGCGGGCGCGCGTTCGAAATCACCTATCGCCTCGGACAGGATGCTGAAGGAACGCATGATCACGTCGAATCCGAGAAGGTGGAAGATGCTGTCGACCTCGGGATCCATCCCGAATATCTTGATATCGCCCTCGGAGCGCCTGACCTCGTCGATCTTCGACGCGAAGATACCCCATCCCGCACTGCTGACATACTCGACCATGGACATATCCACGACGAACTTCGTAACGCCCTTCGAGACGAGGTTATCGAGCACCTCGCGAAGTTTCATGCAGCTGACCGTATCTATGACCCCGATGAGGCTCAGGACAGTGATCTCGCCCGACTCGCCTACGGTGCCCGCCTCGATCCTCAGTGGAGTCCACGGAACGGCTCCTGCCTTTTCTTCCGTCACCGCTTCCTCTGCCGAGACGGCGCTGCGCCTCGGCTCGAGGCGTTTCCCTTCCGTTGCGGCGCCCGATACGAGCTCGAGCCTTTCCTGCCTGACTTCGAACGGCAGGGTAATAAAATCGACCGCCTCGTCGACGTTGCGGAAATTCATGATGATGTCCTGGAAACCGAGCAGCTCGTAGATGTCGAATACCTCAGGAGACATGCCTGCCAGGACAACGTCTCCTTCTTTCTCCCTGAGCATCTTTACTCGTCCGGTGAATATGCCCCATCCGCCGCTGCTGATGTACGGCACGCCTGCCAGATCGACGACTATCTTCGAGAATCCATATTCGTGGACGCTCTCGAGGAAGATCTCGAGCTCTCCGGCAGAGCTCGAATCGAGGTGGCCGGCGACTCTGATGACGATGATCCCTCTCTCCTCGTCCTGCGTCAGCACCTCCACGAGGCCGCCTTCACCCGCATCATTGCCGAGAACGGAAGCCAGCAGCCTCTCGACATCATCCTCCGCCTCGCCACTTTCATACCTCGAGACGGTCATGGGCTGATACTCGGTCAGGTCCGTATCAGCGGGGACTGCCTCCCCGGCGAACTCTTCAGCGGCAGGCAATTCCTCTGCCGATACTTCGTCCAGAGATCCGGCACCGACAGCCGGCGCGGCCGGCAACATCTCCTCTCCGGAAAGCATCGCCTGGAACTGCTCCTCCGATATAAACCTGTTCCGTCTCAGGTATTCAAGCCTCTTCCCGTATGTATTGAGGCGCATCCTCTTCAGCTCGTCGTATATGAGCGAGGGTGTCACGGTATCGCTCTCGTCTTTACCGTCGTTGAAGGCGGTCGCTATCCTCTTCGCGCCGAACTTCGGATCCCGCCTGACTATCTCGAGGAGCTCTTTCCTCTGCTCGAGATTGACTCGCTTTATCTCATGCTCCTCGCGCAGGGTCTTGTTTTTCAGCCCGCGCTCTCCCATCTCGGCCATACGCTTCTTGTAACGGTAGTAGGTCGACGGCGACACCTTCATGCGCGAACATGCCTCTGCCACAGTGAAGCCCTCTATCTCAACTAGATCGAGCATCTTCTTGCGGATGCCGAAAAGCACGTCGTCGGCCATCATCTTTTCCTTCATCGCCACAACGGTGATGTCGTCGTTCTGCGGATACCCGCTGGTGAAGATCTTGATATCTTCGTTGAGGGCATCCACGAACTCATCGGGTGACTTCGTGCCGTGTTCCTTTATCAGGGCAAGGAGGCGGTCCTCGCCGTACTGCTCGCGTGCTTCGTTCATCGCCTCGGTAACGCCGTCGGTGTAGATGACAAGCATGTCGTCCTTCTTCAGTTTGATCTTCTCTACATCGATCGAGCGCCTGAAGAGGTTCTCGTCGGGAAGGCTGATGCCCACAGGGAATCCGCGCGGGTTGAGAAAGAACGTCTCATCCGTCTCTGCCCTGAAGAGGATCATCGGATTGTGGCCTGCACTGGCGTAGCTGATAACCCTGTTCTTCGAATCGAGGATCAGATAGAAGATCGTGACGAACATCCCCTTCTTCATATCCTCGGTGACGAAATCGTTCATCCGTGACATCACATCGGCGGCCGAATGGCTTCCTCTCGCCTCCATACGCAGGGCGGTACGGATCATCGTCATGACGAGAGATCCGGGGACGCCCTTCCCGGAAACGTCGGCCACTACGACGCCGAGGGTATCCTCATCGACACTTACGAAATCATAATAATCACCGCCGACTTCCTTCGCGGCGCGATAGAGACTCGCAATGTCATACCCGCTGACTGCGGGGACCTTGCCGGGAAGCAGGGAGTGCTGGATCTCCTGGGCGACCTGCATCTCCTTCTGCATTCTTTCCTGTTCTACTACACTCTTCTGGGCTTCACGGAACTTGGACGTTATCTCGTTGAACGCCCTGGCGATCTCGCCTATTTCTTCAGGACCGTCGATCTCCAGCTCGTCGCTGAAATCACCCTCGCCTATAGCCCTCACGCCGTCAGTCAGGGCCTGGATCGGTTTCACGAGGACGGAGATGAGCAGATATATAAGGGAGAGTCCTACAATGATCAACCCTGCGAGGATCAGGGTGGTCTTTGTCCTGGGATCGTCGATGCCGCTTATTATCACGTTTTCGGAGACACCGACGACAACGCGTCCCAGCGACGCCGCATTTTCAGCGTCATCGCGCGTGATATATATCGGGAAGTGCAGCTCCCTTATCCTGTCGTCTTTCGGCCCCGCCACGGAGATCCACGTCCCTTCGGCATCGAGCGTCTCCGCACCAACGGGTAAACTGTAACCATTCATGAACTCCTCGACATCGCTCGAGGAAACTATTGTCCCGTCGTTGTTGACGATCCTTGTATAGATGACCGCGGGGTTCTTTACGACGCGTTCCACCACGAAATCGGTGAGCTCCCTGTACTCGGGGTCGTACAGGTCGTCCCTGATCATCGCTGGTTCGCTCTTCGTCTCAACCATGCGGGCAAATCTGTTCATAGACAACCAGGCTTCACGGGTCCTCGCGGCGACATCCCTGGACTGGTTGACGAACTGGATGGCCCACAGGAAGAAGACCAGGCCGAGGAGCCCGAGGGTCGCTCTGAAGGCGAACTTGAATTTGAGGGTCGATGTCCACTTCGGTTTGATCGAGAAGAACAACGAGTCGGCGCCCCCGGAACCGGCCACCTTGACCATGTAAAGCCGGTTGCCGCTCTCGGACGCCTGATAGTCCAGGTCGTCCATCAGCCTGTTCATCAGGTAGATCCCGAGCCCGCCCTTCTTGCCGATCTCGACGTATCTCTGCAGGTCGGGGTCCTTCACCTCGGACCAGTCAAAGGGCTTTCCCCTGTCGAAGATGTTGATCTCGACCTTGCCTGGCTCCGCCTGGACGTCGATTCGTATCGCCCCGATCTCGTCGCGGTAGGCGTGTTTGATGATGTTGGTACAGGCCTCGTCCATCGCGAGCTTCGTGTTATTCGTCTCGCGCTTGGAGAAACCGGCCTTGAGGCACACGTCTGCGATGAAATCCCTGACCTCGCTGAGATTGTTCTCGTCGGCCGGGATCTCCAGGTGAAATGTCTCTCTGTCCCTCAGGAGTTCTCTCTTCACTTATCCGCCTTCGGGAGGCTCGAGTTTCCTGAGCCGCTGCTCCGTCTGTTTGATGTTCTCACTGACGCTCTCGTTATCAGGGTCGATCTCGAGGATCTTCCGCCAGACAGCTATCGCCTCCGCATATTCCTTCTTCGCGGAGTGATTCAACGCCTCTATATGGAGGGTCCTTATCTGTTCATTCTCATCGTCGCTGAGAGGCTTCATCCTCCGCTCCGCCTTGTTGATCAGGTCCTTCGCATCCTCGTGGGCCGGGTCGAGCCGGAGGACCTCGCGAGCGAAAAAGATCGCTTCCTCGTACCTTCCCTCGCTGAAGGCCGTCACGGCCTCCTCGTAGAGATCGATCGTCTCGAGCCTGCGGTTGGCCTCCATGTAATCCCTGCCCATGCCCTCTATGCGGACCTTTATCCGCTCTATGGCCGCCGGAGCATCGGTGTTTTCAGGATCGATAATCCTGACGACGTTCCACTCACCGAGCGCCTCGGGGAGCCTGCCCGCTTCTTCATCTTCCGAGGCCGCGGAGAGGTGGGACTGGAGCTGCTCTTTCAACTTAGCCTCGGTCCTGCGCAGGTGGTCGAGCGCCTGCTCGTTCTCCGGATCGATCTCGAGGACGTTCAGCCATTCGGCCCTGGCGAGGATATACTCGTTATCGTTGTAGTGCCCCAGTCCGAGTCTGAAATGCTGAGTTATCAACAACGCCTTCTCGGCATTTTTCGTACGCTCTTCCTGGGCGGTGAGGATCGCCGCACTGATCTCGCTGCGCAGCGTCGCGGCCCGTTCGCTGCCCGGATCGTATTCGAGGGCGATCTTTACCTCGTCGAGGGCGCTCTCCAGCTCACCCGCTCCCCTCAGGCTGTCGGCAGCGTCGATGTGCGAGGCAACTCGAACGGCGAAGAGTTCGGCGAGCCTTCTCTCCTCCTCGGCCCTGCGTACTTTCTCCCTCGCTGCGATTTTCTGATCGAGCGGTTCTGCGAGCCTGGCGGTGATCGTGATCGGATGAGAGCTCCCCGCTTCTTCCCTGCTGAAGTATCCGTAGTCAAAGGAGTATCCATACCACGCGAATCCGATGCCGGCGGTGAACGATTCGGAATCGTATCCCATCCTGATGCTGATCATGTCGCGGATCGTGTACTCCGCGCCGAATCTCAGGTCATTGTCCGCCTTCTCCGGCATGTCCATCTGGACCGACAGGGTCAACCTTGAGCTCTCACCAAGCGCTCTCATGTACCCGAGGCCGAACATCATCGTTTTGTATACCTCGTCGCTGGCCGAGACGAGCTTCGTCTTCGCCCCCACTATATCCTGGAGGTTTACTCCGAGATGGAGCCCTTCGATATACTTGACGCGGTACAGGAACCCGAGATCGAGTCCGGTCCCCGTATCAGCGTACTCACCGATTTTCTGGTGAACGATCTTTATCGATGTTCCCACCGACCATGTGCCGGCGAAGCGCCACGGCAAGTCGAACGCGTACGAGACGATCCCCTGGCTCTCCCTGTACGAGAGCTCGCCTGTCGGCCTGCTGAATTCATCATAGCCCATGATGCCGCCCGTTCCCGTCGTTAGCAGGCCTGCCCCGAAGGCTCCAGCCCCGAGGGTCGGCCAGACAAGCCCGAGATAATCGTAGCTCGCGTCGGTGAATCCGGAGAAGAGCGATATGTGGTTCGCCATAAGCGTGGGAGCCCCGTTGATCTTCATCGCTGCCGGGTTGTAATAGAGGGCCGATGCGTCGTTAGCTACGGCGGTGAAGGCTCCACCCATGCCGATGGCCCGCGACCCTGCGCCGAGAGTAAAGACCGACCTTGTTCCCCCTCCTCCGTCCTGCGCGGCGGCGCCGAGCGGAAAGAGCCCAAGAGCGATGATCAGTGTTATTTCGAGTACTCTCTTCATCCAGATCTACCTATTTGGCCACCGCGATCTTGAACATCGCTGACTTTCCGCCGGCCGTTATCTTGCAGATGTATACTCCGTTCCTCACTACCTCACCCTTGCCGTTGCGGCCGTCCCAGTCCTCTTTCCACCAGGTGCCGCCCGGCTCTCCGGATCCGCCCGGGCCGCCGGCCGGGATGTCCTTTGTCCAGACAAGCGCTCCCAAATAATCGTATATCTTTATGCTCACGTTCGAATCTTCCGTGAGGAAATAGGCTATCTTCGTGACCTCGCTCCCCGCCCTGAACGGGTTCGGGTAGTTATGGACATACTCCTCGAAGCTCGCGCTCATGATCGAAAGCGGTGTGTTGTAGAAGGATCCTGCTATGTCCTCGCCATTGGCGTCACGTACGACAGCTATCGGGCTCCCTCCGCTGCCGATCGAGAAGACGACATCCCTGCTCTCGGCCAGGTTGATCCTCAGCTCTCCATCGGGAGCCGTCCCCGCTACGTCTATAGATACGAGCGCAGTATCAGACGCGTTGGCAAGCAGCGTGAAATTGTGACCTACGATCACCTGCACGGGATTCTCCGAGCCCACCTGTCCGGGCCAGCTATGAATGCCGGCGCTGAAAGTGATCGCAGATACATATCTCGAAGGATCGCTCCTGAGGTTTCCGCGGCCGTCCTCTACACTGACGTAAACCGTGTCGAGCCCGGCCGTATATGCAGAGTTGTTTTTGAAGACCACGCGCATGACCGGTACATCTGTCGCTCCTCTCGGTACGACAAACGGCGGGATAGTGTCGAGATGCGAGATGTTCTGCATCGTTATCGTACCTGCATCGGTCCTTACTTTGACCTTGACCACGCTCGTCGAGTACTCGACCGCCTCGTTCGTATTCTCGTCGGTGGCGGCGGGAGATGTGAATCTCACCAAGATGTCGCGCCACTGCTCGTCGGGAAGTGAGGCCCTGAGGTCCCAGGTAACCGCCTGTCCCGGGTAGAATGGCTTGCGAAGCGTCTCTCCGACCCCGTCCAGTGTATACGATCCGCCGGCGGGAAGGACTATCTCGAGACGCGCACCAGCAGTGTCGATACCGGCCGTGCCGAGATTGGTCACATCGGCCTGGATCGTGAACGGCAGGTTGACCGAAAGGTTTCCGCCGATCGCCTCGGGAGGCTCCGAGATCGCCGCCTGCAGGTCGAGTTCGGCCATGTCCACGACATCCACATCGATCGCGACCGTACATCCGGAGAATGAGACCCCGGAATTCACATCCGTTCCTGCGGTAAATACCTGTATCGTAGCGGCGGTAATGTTCATGTCCTGAGCGGTGACCGTCCAGACAGCCGTCTTCTCCGTTCCGTCGCCGGCCCCGAGCTGCCTCGTCTCCCCGCCGGTCGTCGTGAAATCCGCCGGCAGCGATATCGTCGCCGTATTGGTCGAAGAATTCGCCGAAGGGACTGCTGTAAACAGTACGTCGAACTCCTGAGCCGTCGAGAGCACCAGGTCGACAGCTCCTGCCGGAGACGACACTACTGTCGAGCAGCCGGCTATGACTGCGGCATCCTCTGTCACTATCGAGACCGTATCGGCGTCCTTCTGTATATAAGCGTCTGCGTCTATATTGATGTCTTTCGGTGTCCTCGTAACGGATACGATCACCGGCTGAGGCGAGGCAGGCGAAGTGGCCGGCGCCTCGAGCGTCCAGACGATCTCCTCACCCGCCGCGAACGATATCGTGAGCGACTCTGAATCCGGATATACCCTGCTGAATCCCGCGGGCAGTGTAATAGTGATCTGACCGAATGCATCGATCTCCGCCTCTCCCGTATTGTCTACGTTGGCGGCGAACTCGAACTGCTGCCCCGTCGAGATGGTATCGTCGACTGCCCCGACGGGCGACAGCACGGAGGTCGAAGTTACCAGAACGGCCGGCGCCTGCACCTGGACATTCTCGACCGACTCGACGGCCTGTATCGGTGATACCAGCTCGCCCGTATTGACCGAATACGCCGCCTCGATCACCGCGGTAAGTATCTCGTTCCCGGTCGCCGCCGAGGACACCTCGTATACGAAGTCTCCTGCGGCGCCGCTCGGCAGATCTGTCGACGACGCGATCTCCGTTATCGAGGCGGCACCGTTTGACGTCAGCGATACATCAACGTCTCTGAGATCGTCTCCGCCGGTATTCTCGACCGTAACGGTGATATGGAAGATCTGGCCGGTGTTTACGATCGATGTGTTGGGCAGAAGCGTACTGTTAGGCGCGTCACTGGTGACCAAGATTATCCTCAGGCCAGACGGTTCCTTCACATATATCGAGGAGTTTCCGCCCGATATCGACGCCGCTGCCCCGGGATCGTTATCGTCGATCCATGAGATATCAGCGTTGATATCCACAGTACCGGTGTCGGTACCTGTGGTAGAGACTGTATAGATCAGAGAATCAGCCGTGTCGCCGTCGAGCGTCCATCCGGCCAGCCCGGAACCGAATGCAGCGGGAGGCACAACGAGATAACCACCGAGAGGCGATCCGCTATAGAGAAATTCGATATCGGCCGGACCGGGAACGTCGATCGTCGCGGGCGCGTCGCCGTTGTTGACCAGATCGATGCGAATCGTCCAGTCAGCGGTCTGACCCGCATTGACTTCCGACTGAGATGTGAGAACAGCTGTCACGGCCATGTCGGCCGGATCCTGTATTGTCATCGTCTCGGTCGTATCGACTCCAGGCGACAGGATGACGAGATCCGACTGCCCCGAGTTGACGGCCGTCGCGGAAGTGATCCTGGAGGTAAACTCTTCGTCCATGGCCACGTCGGCGGCGGTGACCCTGAAAGTATCGACCAGGGTCTCTCCCCCGGCGAGCGTTCCAGAAATAAGAGGAGAATTGAGAATACTCGATGAGCCGTCTCCGGCAAGATCGGGAGTGAGAAACTCC
>JAUWMD010000104.1 GCA_030613345.1 Candidatus Krumholzibacteriota bacterium | reverse complement strand
GAGAGCTCGGGGATGATCTCGACCGTGTAGACTGCGGCGGCTATTTCGGCGAGGATGGCCGTCTGGTAACCGCTCCCCGTGCCGATCTCGAGAACGCGGTCGCCGCTACCGAGCCCGAGCAACTCGGTCATGTAGGCTACTATATAAGGCTGGGAGATCGTCTGGCCGCACCCGATCGACAGGGGGCCGTCGCAGAAGGCGCGGCGGTAGTCCTCGGTCCTTACGAGAAGCTCGCGCGGCACCTTGCGCATCGCCGCAAGCACTCCCTCGTCGGATATGTCCCTCGAGACGATCTGGGTCCTTACCATCTCCTCCCTGCCACCCCTGTTCTCTATACGCGGATCGTCCGTCACTCGAGCATCTCCCGTATCTTCTTCTCGGCAGCGTCAAGAGCCTCTTCCAGCTTCGAGGGATCGCCGCCACCGCCCTGGGCGAAATCCTTCCCGCCGCCGCCCCGTCCGCCGATCACCGCCGCCGCCTCACCGAGCGCCGCTGCCATGTCGGCGCCGGTCGCCGGATTGCAGGCGAACACAAGCCCGGGTACCGGAGAAACGATACCGAACAGAACGACATTTTCGCCGGATCCCTTGATCTTCGTCGCCATCTCCCTCACCTCTCCGGCGTCGGCGGAATCGAATACCTCTCTCACCAGCCCGTATCCGCCGATCTTGCCGGTCGGCTCTCCGATCTCCGCCGCCCTGTAGCCGGTGAGTTTCCGGGAGAGGGCATCGCGTTCCTTGCGCAACGACTTGTTCTCCGAGACGAGCTTATCGACGATGCTCCCGAGCTCGCGCCAGTCGGTGCTCATCGAGGCGCCCAGCGAGGTCACCACCCCGTGCTTTTCCCCGTAGTCGCCCAGCGCCCTGCCGCCGCAGAGGAACTCGATCCTAGTGCCGCCCCGGACGTTCTCCGTACCCGTTATCTTTATGATTCCCACCATCCCGGTTGAGAGGCAGTGGGTACCGCAGCAGGTCGAGCTGTCCGTATCCTTTATCTCGACGATGCGTATGCTGCTGACCCCTTCGGGAAGCCTCGATCTCACGTCGTCCCCGCCGTCCTTCCCCGATTCATATTCCTTGCGTGTGACGACCCTGGCTCCGACCTCGAGGTCCTGGAAGACCACGGCGTTCGCCTCCCGCTCTGCCCTGGCGATGACATCCTCCGATGCCATACCGCTAAGGTCAATCGTGCTCGCCTTCTCCCCCAGGTGAAACCCGACGGTCATCAGGCCTTCGAGCGAGACGAAGACTCTCGAGAGAATGTGCTGGCCGGTATGCTGCTGCATGTGGTCGAAGCGCCTCGCCATGTCGATGTGCCCGTTGATCTCGTCGCCGACCTCGAGTGCGCCCTTTACGAGATGGCAGACGCCGGATCCCTCCTCGCTCACCGCCATTACCTTGAACCCTCCGAGGGTGCCCCGGTCGTCGGGCTGGCCGCCCGATTCGGGATAGAAGAGCGTCCTGTCGAGCCATACCCTCCTGGCGCCGTCTCCGGCATCCTCGACCTTCGTCACTTTTGCCGTGAAATCACCGGTCAGGGGGTCGGACAGATATCCCCGTTCCATTTCATCCATATCGATTCACCTCTGAGAAAACATGAAGACAGCGGTCAGCGATAGAACCAGAACCCGAATATCGCCGCCACCGCTATCGTGTATATCGGATGTACCTTGAGGAAGAAGACCACGACGAAGGCGGCCAGCGCGATCACGAAGGTGTCCCACGAAAAGACCGCCCTCGGGGCAAGGTGAGCCACGGTAACGAGAAGAAGCGCTATGACGACCGGCCGCACACCCCTGATGATGCTCTGCACCGAAGTGAGATGTTTGTACTTATAATAGAGAACTGTAAAAATAATGATCATGATACTCGATGGAAGCAGCATCGCCGCGATCGCCGTGAATGCGCCGAAGGGCCCGCCTACCTGCAGCCCGATACTGAGCGCCATCTTCGTCGCTATGGGGCCGGGCAGCGTATTGGCCATGGCTATGGCGTCGAGGAGCTGCTCGTGCGTCAGCCAGCCGTATTTCTCCACGACCTCCTTCTCGATGAGAGGAAGCATCGCCGGGCCGCCGCCGTACGCAAAGAGCCCGACGCGCAGGAAAGCCATGAAGAGCGACATGTACATCAGCGCCACCTCTGAAATGTTCCACCGCCGCGGCGCGCTGCCGCAACGGCATGAGTTTAATCGATGGAATGGCTTCACGACAACCGAATTATCCGTTTCGCCATATCAGGTTGACCCCGGCGCCCTCCCCGATTACTCTCGAAGAAGCGGAGCCTGAACGCACGATGCCGGCCGGGCCTGCCGGGTATATTATGAAAAAGACACCACTCAAAACGGCAACCGCGCTGATAGCGCTGATCCTCCTTACAACCCCTGCGGACGCGTACAGGGGAGAGGGAAGGCCCGTGCTCGGCATCGCCGTCTACGGCAACTACAGCATCGACCGCGAGCTAATCGTCAGCACGTTCGGGCTCGCCGCGGGAGACACCTGCACGAGGGACGGCGTGAGCGAAGGCCTTGCGCGGATCAAGAGCCTCTCCGGTGTCCGCTACGCCTCTCACAAGCTCAATTTCGACGGCGACAGGCGTGGTGTCTTCATCCTGCTGATCATCACTGAGGAAAAGAGGACGTGGACGCTCTACCCGCGGATCAATCGTAACTTCACCGACAAGATCGCCTTCGGCGCCGCATTCATCGAAACCAACCTGCGCGGGCGAAACGAGCAGCTCCACCTCTCCGCGATGGTGCACGGCGCGTTGATCCTTCGGGCGAGGTGGATGAAGCCGCGCGCTTTCGGGACCGAAAGGCTCAGCGCCGGAATACTGGCGGGGTACAGGGGATACCGGTGGCCCTACCCCTCGTTCCAGCAGATCATCGTCGACGACAGGATCAAGTGGTTCGAGGGTTATCTCTCGTTTGTGCTGAAACTCGCCGACGGATTCTCGTACTTTCTCGATCCGGGAGTCGAAGTCATCCGGACGGGTGACCCGATGCTCGAGCACCAGGGAGAGGGCGGCGTCCCCGACGCGCCAGGCGGCACCCTTTTCGCGATCAACACCGGCCTGAACTTTTCGCGGCTCGACCGGATCTTCTACCCCGAATCGGGGATTCAGATCGGCGCATCGGTAAAGAGCTGGGGGCTCCTGCAGAACGATCCTGCGTTCACGAACACGAGGCTGTTCATCGACGGAACGGTCTTTCTCGACCTGGGCCGGCCGATTCTCTCGATCAACGCGCGAAGCGCGATCAACAAAGCGGGCATACCGGCATATCTCTATGAACATCTGGGGGGAACATCGACGATCAGGGGATACGAGTTCGGCGCATTCTACGGGGAGAACAGCGCGCTGGTGCGCACCGACCTGCGCGTACCGCTGAATTTCAGGGAGCTCTCCGAACTGGGCAACCCGATGATCCTCGTCGACATGAGCGTCTTCGTCGACACGGGCGCCGCCTGGAACAGCGACGAGGACCTTTCCGGCGAGCTCTTCTACAGCGGCGCGGGCCTGGCGATGAGCTTCATCGTCAAGGAGGGCTGGCTGCTGAAGTTCGGATACGCCTGGCCGATGGACCCTGATGGCCGCTGGTTCTTCGATATCGGTACGATGTTCTGAGAATCACATCCCGAAAAAGTAGGCGGCGGCGACCATAGCCCCGCCTGCGGCGAGAGGAACGGTGATATTGTCGTCGAGCCATGGTATCTGAAGCATCTCGACCGCGGCGCCGGCCAGCGCCCCGGAGGCCGCTACCGGGAACGACCTGACAAATATCAGTATCAGGGCAAAGGTCAGCACGGCGTTGGCCAGGCCGCCCTCCATGCTCTTGCCGCCGACCCTCAACTTCCCGTACCTCTTCCCCACTATAGCGGCGATGGGATCACCGGCGGCAAGGCTGATCACACCCCCGATCGCGGCAAACGACGGAAAAATAATGACGCACAGCAGAAGCGACGCGGCGTAGTAGAGGGATGTAGTCGGCCCCTTCTTCTCCTTCTCCGAGGCAAGAAATCCGAGGTGTCTCCAGAAGAGGCGTTTACCCCTCCGGCTGAAATAACGGACGATGTCGATGACGAGCATGAGCGCGAGCCCAGTTCCGAGGATGACGATCGCCCCCCTCTTTGCGGGGGCGAAGAGAACGAGAGAAGCCACGACGACGGCACCGCTGGCAAAATGCCAGAGCTTCCTGTGGTAGTTGACATGCCGGCAGCCTTCCGACAAGTTGTTTCGACCGTCATGATCGGTCATCTACACCCGTCCATTCGTTTTCATCCGGTAATTTCTCCCCCTTATTTCCCTGACTGAATAACTTATATCCCCTCCGGAAGATTTTCTCAACCTGTTGTTGCATACAGAGTTTTAGTAAAATTCTCAAGATAGGGTATTGACACCAGACTCCCGTTTCTGATACACTTTGTAAGTATTGCGGATTTGACTAAATCGTGCGGCTCTTTTTTTTTTACCCTTTGAAAGGCAGGATACTGATGAAACGCAGCATCTTTGTATTGCTATCTGTACTCCTTCTCCTTCCGGGCTCTTCCGCGTTATTTGCCACCGTACCACTCGATGGCACGGGCGATTGCGAAGGCTGGACAATGAGCGGCACTCTGAATTTCGGGAGCACGAACAACCCCGACTACATGGACGTTGAATACACAATCGAGCTGTTCCAGGGTACCGTTCTGGTGTATTCGCTCTTCGAGCAGACCAGTGTCCACCGCAACGACGCGAATTTCATGTTCAACGGAAGCTGGGGCATGGAGCTCTGCGGCGACTACAAACTGATGATCGCCTTCAAGTTTTACGGACCGTATGGAACATACACCGAATACTTCGAGACCTTTTTCACGTGTGACTGCGGACCGCCGCCGACATGCACCTTTACACCTGGATACTGGAAAAACCACATTGAAGAATGGAACGTTGACGGACTGACAGTCGGCTGCGTCTACTACCCGAATGCCGAACTGCTCGAGATCCTCAACATGCCTACCGAAGACGGCGACATTACGATCAAGCTGTTCCACCATCTCGTGGCCGCAAAGCTCAACGTGCACAACGGCTCGGATAACTACATCAACAACTGGATCACCGCCGGCGACGATTACCTCTGCTCCCCGATGCATCCTTTCCTCAGCGATCCGGTAGACAAGGATGACGCGGAGGAGATCAAGGATCATCTCGAGGTATACAACGAGATCGAATGTGAAGAGGAAGACGACAACGACGGCATGCTCAAGATCGAAAAAGAGATCAAGATCGACAGGGCAGCCGCTGCCACCGAGGAGAGCTCCTGGGGCTCGATCAAGAAGAAGAACCAGTAGGTTTCGTCGGATCAACAAAAGTCTGACCGTGAAAGGAGCGCTCTCGGGAGTGCTCCTTTTTTCATGCCCGTTTCACGGGGGAAATCACTTATCGCGCGAGGCCAGGAAGACCCACGCTGCGGTGAAAACGAGGTTCAGGACGACCATCCAGAGAAATATCTTCTGCCCGTATCTCGCATACGGGGTCTGCGACGAAAGGGTGTAAACGGAAACGAGGAGTATCCCCTCCCTGTCCAGGCCGATCGACTCGACGACCCTTCCTGCAGGGTCGATAAACATCGAGATGCCCGTATTGGCCGAGCGCAGCACCGTTACGCCGTTCTCGATCGCCCTCTGAATCGCCGTCTCGCTGTGCTGTAGAGGGCCCCTCGCCCCCCCGAACCAGCCGTCGTTCGTGATGTTGACGAGAAAATCGGCCCCGAGCTTCACGTAGCCCCTCGAGTAGCAGGAGAAGGTCGACTCGAAGCATATCAGCGAGCCGAACCTCCCCGCGGTAGATTCGAAGACCGTCTGCTCCTCTCCCCGCTTGAAGTTCGCCTGCCCGAAATCCATCCTCTCGAGGAAGGGAAACCAGCCGCTGAACGGCACCCTCTCCCCGAACTGCAGGAGATTGATCTTGTCGTACTGCTGCGCGAGAATACCTCCGCGGCCGAACATCCCGGAAGAATTGAACGAGCGCCACCTTTCCCCTTCCTTGATATGCCTCACGTAACCTATATAGACATCGACGCCCGCATCCTTCGCGATCTCCTTCATCCATTCCCTGTACTTCCTGCTGTGGCTCATCGAGACGGGCGCGGCCGTCTCGGGGAATATGACGAGTTCGGCTCCCAGCGCGGCGGCCTTGCCGGTCAGTTCCTCGATCTCGGCGAATATCGTATCCCTGTAGACCGGCTGCCATTTCTTGCCCAGATCTACATTGGGCTGGATGATAGCGACGTCGGCCGGCCGGTCGATAGCGGCGATCTCCCCGTCGATCCGACGGATCCTTAAATACCCGCCGGTGATGGTCCCGGCGATCAGGAGAAGGAGCAGGATGGCGGCCAGCACCCTTCTGCCCCGTTCCCTGACAAAAAGCGCCGAGGCGATAAGCAGGTTGGCGGCGACGATCAGCATGCCGAATCCGAAAGGCCCCGTGGCGAACAGACCCTGCGCCGCGACAGGATATCTGAGGAGAGTCCCCGAGATCGTACCCCAGGAGAAGGCCAGCGCTCCGTTCGATCTGAAAAACTCGGCAAGGGCCCAGAAGGCAGGGGCTGCGATCAGCGCCCTCCTTCCGATCCTGCCGTGCAGAACGGCTATGGCGAGGGTAAAGAGCCCCGTGTACAACCCGAGGTAGATCACGAGCAGGATCAGTGCCGGGATGAGGACCCACCTGAGATTGACGCTCGATGCGGGGATGAGGTTGGTGATCCAGAAGAGCAGGACGAGGAAGAATGTGATCCCGAAGAAATGCCCGACGACGAAGCCCCTCTTCAGGCTCCCCTTCCTCCCCCCGTACGAAGGAAAGACGATCAGGAAATACCTGAACAACGGGACGAGCGCCACGAGCGACAGCAGGCGCGTCGGATACGGCGGAAAGGAAAGGGCCATCAGGAATCCTCCTAGGACTCCGGCGAAGAGTTCCTCCCTCCATCTGGCGATGAATGACTTTCCCTCGTTGCTGTTCAATCCGTCTCCTTCGATACGGCCCGGCCGTATAGATAACGTGGCCGGGAGAGGCAGAATCTCGATCTTGCTCAAACAGATTCGAGCGGGAGTATATACGACACTATTGAACAGGACAACCATTACCCGGCCTGTCATGGATTATTGACAATAATCATTGCAAACAAGCCCCGGTTGTGGTACAATGCTCATGTATCAAAGGCATGACGGCTCTGCCGGATGTACTATTTATCTTTTCTAAAGGGGAAGAGTATGAAACGTAGCTACTGGTTTCTCGCCGCTCTCTTTGTCCTGTCACTGACGAGCACCGCAATCGCCGATCCCTGTCTCGTCGTATACCCGACCGGTCCGTGCATGTATCACTACGATATTACGGAATACTACACCGTCGGACCCGGAGATATGTATTACGACGCCGAATACGACAGGGGCGGTTACGTGCTGCTCGAGGTGGGCACAAACGAGATCGACCACAGCATCTATCAGGCTCCCGGCCTTATGGGATTCGTGGTATCGACCGACGGAAATGACGGATATGTCTTTCTCGACACCGAATTCGACCTGGTGCTCGATGGCTTCAGCAACACTCCCATGACGTACGTCAACATCATCGTAGTCTTCGACAAATTCGTTCCCGAAGGCTGCGTTCCCGACATAATGGTGAACGGGATGCCGGTCACGGGAAATATGTACAGCGCCGGCGACCTGGTGGTAACCACCCCGACGCCTGATGGAAACAACTACTCCGACACGATGACTCTGTACGTTCAGTGGCATGGATGCTACGGCCTGCACATCTGGGCTTTCGCGGACGAGAACTACAACGGCATTCGCGACGGCGGCGAATGCTTCACTGCATTCTCGCACGACTCGACTATTCCCACGGAGAACTCGACGTGGGGCAGCATCAAGTCGATGTTCGAAGAGTAATCGGACAGTAGTCGTTTGAATCGTACAAGCAAGCCATAATATACTGACAAAGTCAGTATATTATGGCTTGACGCCCTGTGCTGTAATCTGGACCGTGAGGAACGACTCTAACTCCTCTTATACCAACGAGTTTACCATATTACCGAAAAAGTCGCCGACCCATCTCTCGACGCATTCCTTGTCGATATTTCGAGCCTTCAGAACTGTCATGGATTTTTGACAATAATCATTGCAAAGAAATTTGAGTTATGGTAGGATGCTCATGCATCAAACCGGTGCGCTGGTTCGGCATAGCGGCTGTGCCGAATGAATTACTAAATTCTAGCTGGAAGGGGAACAGCATGAAACGTAGCTACGTGTTTTTCGTCGCGCTCTTTGTCCTGTCACTGACGAGCACCGCAATCGCCGATCCGTGCCTCGTCGTATACCCGACCGGTCCGTGCATGTATCACTACGATATTACGGAATACTACACCGTCGGACCCGGGGATATGTATTACGACGCCGAA
>JAUWMD010000129.1 GCA_030613345.1 Candidatus Krumholzibacteriota bacterium | reverse complement strand
GGGGCGCGGATCTATCAAGTGCCCCACGCTGCGCAGCGACTCTATGACTGTCAGCTGAAGTTGAGCGCGGCGAGGTCCGGGGCCCCATTCCCGGCCTCGCCGTCGTGCGCATCAGGAAGAACCTTGTCCAGATCTGTTCCTCTTAGGTGTCCTTTAAGGTCCCTTTTCCCCGTAGTATGCAATCGCTATTCCTCCGGCGTGCCGATCCCGCGAAATAGGGGTATTCCTCCAAAAGCGGTTTCCGGCCCGGCCCGCGGTGTGATAACATCGTCCCGAGACGGTTTATCCGCTCCTGACGGAGTAGTAAAGCCGCTTTACAGATAGTCCCCGGAGCGTTCGGAAACCTGTCAGCGGGGGGAGAAATGGGTAGAACTACCCGTCTTTCAGCGATCCTCATACTGCTCGCCGCCATTCAACCGGCTCCTGTCGGGGCGGAAGAAATCCCGCTGAATGTCCTCCTGGAGAGACACGTTGAAGCGCTGGGTGGACGGCAGGCGATCGAGGGGATCCGCTCGATCGCCTCGACCGGAGAGATCGAATTCAGGAGAGGCGGAAGGGATAAAAGCGGCGATGGGACGGGCAAGAAAAAGAGTGCAACGATCGACCTCGAGCCGTACATTCAGGAAGCGCACGCGGAGCGTGCTGACAGTGTATGACTGGTCTTCACTGACGTAATGCAACTCTGAAAGGAGAACGATGGGAATCAAGCTGAAGTTCCTTGGCGCGGTCAGGGAGGTAACCGGTTCAAATCACCTCATAACGACAGATATTTCGAAGGTCATCATCGACTGCGGCCTGTTTCAGGGACGGCGGAAGGATTTCTTCGAGAAGAACTCGAAGTTCGATTTTATTCCGGGAGAGATCGACGCATGCATCCTCTCCCACGCACATATAGACCACAGCGGAAACATCCCGAACCTCGTCAAGCAGGGATTCGACGAAAGGATCGTCACGACCGACCCGACGAGGGATCTCTGTTCCGCCATGCTCCCCGACAGCGGGTACATCCAGGAATCCGACGCGAAATATGTAAGCAAGCTGCACAAGAAGAAGGGGCTGCCCCCCGTCGAGCCGATCTACACGAAGGAAGAGGCGGAGGAATCGCTGGAATTCTTCACGGGCCATCCATACAACCAGAGGGTCAATGTAACCGACGATATCGACGTGACCTTCTACGACGCCGGCCACGTTCTCGGATCGGCGACTCCCCTGATCGAGATCGGCGGCGGCGACAATCCGGTGAAGCTGGCCTACGCGGTCGACCTCGGCCGGAAGGATATTCCCATACTCAACGATCCCGATCAGCCGCCCGACATAGACTGGCTCATCATGGAGAGCACATACGGCGGGCGGGTGCACGACCCGATCGAAACGGGCAAGGACAAGCTCGCCGACTGCATCTCGCGTACGGTCAAGAGGGGCGGCAAGATCATCATCCCCTCCTTCGCCCTGGAGAGAACGCAGGAAATCGTCTACTTCCTCAACCAGCTGCGCCTCGAGAACAGGCTCCCCGACATACCCGTGATCATCGACAGTCCCCTTGCCACGAGGATCACGGAGATATTCTCACACCACCCGCAGGTATACGACGACGAGATGTACAGATCGTTCAATACCGGAGAGGATCCGCTGGGAACGCTCAATTTCGAGTACGTCAAGAACGTGGAGCGCTCCAAGGAACTGAACAGCGACGACAGCCCGATGATCATCATCTCCGCCTCGGGGATGTGCGAAGCGGGAAGGATACTCCATCACCTGAAGAACAACATCGGGGACCCGAGGAACACCGTGCTCGTCGTCGGCTTCATGGCAAGAAACACCCTCGGCCGCAGGATCGTCGAGAGGCACCCCGTCGTAAAGATATTCGGCGAGGAATACAACCTCAGGGCCGAGGTCGAGATCATGAACGCCTTCAGCTCACACGCCGACCGCAACGACCTTCTCGAGTACGTCAAACCACTGAAGGACACGGTGAAGGGGATCTTCCTCGTACACGGCGAGGAAGAGCAGTCGCGCGAGCTTTTCAAGGCCCTGGCTGCGGACGGATACCCGGTGCACCTGCCCGAACCGGGCGAGGAAGTCGAGCTCGACTGACGGGATCGCCATGGTAACTCCTTCCGAAGCGATAGAACTGCAGAAGCGCCTCAGCAGCCGGGTCAGCGGAAGATGGGACGGGCGGAAGGTCGGCATGATAGCGGCCGCCGACGTCCATTTCCCCGGCCGGGGGATTTCCCGGGCGGCGCTTGTCGTTATCTCCTTCCCCGGCCTCGAACTGGTCGAATCGATCGTCCGGGATACCGGGACATCATTCCCCTATATCCCCGGGCTGCTCTCGTTCCGTGAGATACCCCCGATACTCGAGGCCTGGAAAGATCTGCGTACGGCCCCGGACCTGCTCTTCTGTGACAGCCACGGTACGGCCCATCCGAGGGGACTGGGCATGGCCAGCCATCTCGGCATCACTCTCGGCCTCCCGACGATAGGCTGCGCCAAGTCGCATCTCTTCGGCAAATACGAACAGCCGGGGCGGGAGCGCGGAGAAAGATCGCCCGTGAAGGACAGGTCGGGCCGGATCATCGGCTCGGTCCTCCGCACGAGGACGGGTGTGAGACCCGTTTATGTCTCTCCGGGCCACATGATCGACATGCGAACCTCGATCCGGTTCGTCATGGCCTGCGCGCCGAGATTCCGTATCCCGGTACCGCTCAGGATGGCCCACCAGGCGGCCGGATCCGGTTAGTCCCTGCCTTCTTCCTTGCAGCAAACCGGTTGTACCACAACAGTATCCACAGGTATTCCGGCTGGCGCCCGTCTGGAATCTTTCTTGCAGATTACCCCTCGAAACGGTCGGCCGGGCCAGGGACAGCAACTCAAGATGATTAATTACAGGCGGTTATACAATCAGCCCGGCGGCATCTTGACGGACTGCCCTGCGGGCAGTCTCATATTGCAACATACGTCTGTCCGGCAGGGAAGGCGGCCGGAAGAGAGGTCCGTCATGATAATCCCCATAGGTACCAAGGCCGACCTGGCCCTTAGACCCAAAGTCACTATTGGCCTTATCGCTGCATGTGTAATCGTGCACATCCTCGCCTCCACGATGTCCGGGCAGACCGGCGAGGAGATGTTCGAGGTCCGCAGGGATCTGTACACCCAGCAGATGCGGCTGTACATAATGGACAAGAGCCGCGATGGCGGATTGCCGGGTTATATCAGCCCCGAGGCGGCGCACGGCATCGAGATGATGGAGCAGGCCGGGGATTACTATGATCTCGAGATGGGCCTCATCGAGGCGATGGGCGGCTCATACAACGCTTTCGACAAGATCGAATCGTACGGCCGGAAACTGGCGGAGAGAGACGAATCATTCTATCCGGAATTCAGCGAGGAAACGAGCGACTTCGCCGAATGGAAGAGGCTGAAGAAGCGGGAGGCGAAGGTCCTCGACGGTCACGTCAACTATTCCCTCGGCCTCGTCCCGGGCAGGATGAGCAGGGTACACACCTTCATCACGCACATCTTCCTGCACGGTGACATCTGGCACCTCCTCGGAAACATGCTCTTCCTGTGGGTCGTAGGATGCCTTCTCGAGGACAGCTGGGGCAGGAAGACCTTTCTCGCATTCTACCTCCTCGGCGGGGCGTTCGCCGGACTGGCACACTGCCTTTCCGAACCCGGATCATCGATCCCTCTGATAGGAGCGTCCGGTGCGATAGCGGCGGCGATGGGGGCGTTCACCATCAGGCACTTCATGACAAAGATAAAGTTCTTCTATCTGTTCATCCTCCTCTTCAGGCCGTTCTGGGGCACCTTCTACCTGCCGGCATTCGTATTCCTCCCCTTCTGGTTCATATCGCAGGTCGCCCTGAAGGAGCTTTCCGATTTCGTCGGCGGCTCTGGAGTGGCCTACGCAGCGCATATCGCCGGGTACATGGGCGGAGTGATCACGGCACTCGTGTTCAAGGCTACCGGACTCGAATCGAAATGGATCGATCCGATGGTCCGGAAGGCGCGGGTCGAAGGCGGCGTGCTGAAGGATCCGAGATTCGACGAGGCATGCGAGCTCCTCGCATCGGGGAACGTCGAACGCGCGAAGCTCCTGTTCACGACCCTCGTGGGAGAGCGTCCCGACGACCTGAGCCTCCAGCAGGACATAGCGGTCCTCTACAGGGAGCACGACATGAGCGATGAGTGCTGCGAGATCAACGAGAAGGTGCTGAAGAACCTGCTGATCAAATCGCGCAACGAGGACGCGGCAAGGCTGGCGCTCGAGATAATCGAGGACAGATCCCCCGCCTCGGTCGACGTCAACCCGCAGCTGCTGCTGAGATCGGCGAAATGGCTCTCATCGCAGGGCCACCACCCCGAAGCGGTCGACATATACAGGTTCATCATCACCTGCAGTACAGTTACGACGGTGACCGCCAAGGCGTCGATCGCCCTGGCGAAGATCCTCGATTCGGAGCTCGGAAACGTCAAGGATGCGGCAGCAGTGCTGGAGAGGGCGGAAGCCCTGGAGATCGGCCCCGAGCTGCGGGATCAGATATCAGAGGCGAAAATCGCCCTTAAGGCAGACGAACCTGCAGGAGTGGGGATCTGACAGGTGCACGGGCAGAATAACCGACAAAAATAGTCGAAAAAAAACAGTTCTTGACTTATAACGATTCTTTGTTATCTTTACCGATGCGAGACCCAATTGTTCGGGGAATACCCCTCCGGGGTTTCCGCCTGGGACTGCGATGCACCTTCGACAGACAACATGGCGGGAACCCCACCCCTTTTCGGGCCGGCTTCCCGCCATTTTTATCCTCGATCATAACAACAGGATACGTCGTCATCCGGCCTTTGAACCATATTGCCGGTCGGCTCCGAACGCCTATATCCGGCTCAGGACACCTGCGACGATCGTGTTGAAATCCTCCGAATGCCCGACAAGCCTGCACCTTATCCGGCCCTCCGCATCGATCACGTAGGTCGTCGGGGTGTACATCGTACCGAGCACCTCGCGCGAGTACTGACGGCTGTCCAGAAGCACCGGTATCGTGATTCCCTTGTCAGCTATGATCCCGCGGGTCTTCTCGAGCATCCCCTTCCCGTCGATCAACAGGAGCTTGAATCCGAGGGCGTCTTCGTTCTTCTTCAGCTCTTCCATTTGCGGCAACTCCGCAATACAGGAAGGTCAGGTGGGACTGAAGGCCGTGATCACCATCTTCGAGCCGTGGTACCCGTAGATCGAGTGGCGCATTCCCCTGATGTCGACGAATTCCCTGTCCGGGATCTGCGGGCCGCCGCCTATCCTGAGAGCCGCGATCTTCGATTCGAGATCGTTCGACGAGGAATAGACCACCGAATAGAGACTGTCGAGCTTGATGTACTTCCTGTACCCGGGAGCCCCCGCCGCCAGGAAGATGTACCTCTCCAGCGCCTCCTCCCGCCTGTCCTCCTCCCATAACCTGCGGCCGATCAACGCGTTGGCGAATGTATACGACGAGGCCAGCTCGAGCAGTTCTGCCGCATCCTCCTCACGGCCACCGGCCTCGAGGAACTCGGCGTATACCGTGCGGGCGTGGTTCTTCCTGTGCTCGTCGCCCGTCACCTCGATCAGCCTCATGAAAACCGCGTCGGCGATCTCTTCCTGCCCCTCCGCATCCATCAGGAAGTAGGCCATGTACATCAGCAGCCGGAAATCCTTCTCGCCGCTTTCGATGACCTCCTTCGCGAGGGCGACGGACCGGAGCGAGTCGGACTCCCAGAAGAACTCGAACTTGGCGAAGATAAGCTTCCCGCGGATCGCCGGATCGATCTCCTTCTCCATCAATCCATCGAAATACGCGAGCGCTCCCTCCACGTCACCATTGTCCACCGCCATCGTCTCGAGAATATTCTCGTAGGCCAGGGAACGGTAGGGATGCGCAGAGTTGTTGGCCGTGAAGATCTCGAGCCTCTCGACCCTCTTGTCCGCATCCTCGACCGAACGGGCCGTCTCCAGCTCCTCGAGGATATAGAGATCGGACGTGCCGGCGGTACCGGTCTCGCCGGAACAGGACGGGAAAATGCCCGCCATGAGTACCACGGCCGCCGCAAACAGAATGATCTTTCTCATGCAGTTCCTTTCCTATTGACCTTTCTTTTTGATCGCCTCGTCGATGAGCCTCATCATCTCGTCCGCCCGGCTCCGCCAGCTCCTCGCCCGGGCGAATTCCTGCAGGGCTTCCGTGTCGGCCCCCTTCCCGAGAGCCTCTTCTATTTTATCGACGAATTCTCCCCGCGAGCCGGCGACATATACAAGACCTTCCAGCGACCGGATATTCTCGGAGTATGCCATCGTGACGACCGGTCTGCCGACCGCAGCGTATTCGTATAGCTTGTTGGGATCGGCCAGGCGCCGGAGCTCATTGGCCTCGAGCGGTATCATGCAGACGTCCATCGATGAGAGATACGCACCGAGTTCATCATACCTCTTCTCGCCGAGGAAAACGACGTTCCTCCTCTCCTCCGCCAGCCACTTCGCCCGCTGCCCGGCCTCCCTGAAGACCGGCCCGACCAGGGCGATAGAAGCCCCGGGGAATCTCCTCGCGATCATCCCGACCAGCTCGAAATCGAACCACTGCGCGATGGCGCCGGCGTATCCGATCACCGGCCGCCCGAGATCCTTCATGTCATCCGGAGGGCCTGCCGCCGCGGCGCGCTGAAACATCTCGTAATCAACGCCGTTTCCCAGCAGCACTACATCCCCTGCTCCCGCCTCCTTAAGCCTTTCGACCAGCCCGGTACTGACCGCCGTCACGATGTCTGCATCCCTCGCCACCCTCTCGAAACAGCCGGAGACCCAGCCCGGCACGTTGGGGAACGAGAGAGGATCGTCGTTGCAGTCGTAGAGCATCAGCCTTCTCGACAGCAGGAGAAGGATCGGTGCGTAGTATACGTTCGATACGTAGAAGACCCGTTCGCTCCGGTGGAAGCCGGTCGCCCTGAAGAGGACCTTCAGCCATATGAAGAGCATCGTGTTCCAGAAAAATCTCGCCGGCGGGAAGGAGAAAAGCGCCTTCGCCCATTTCTGCGGGAAATTCTTCAGGACGGGCACGCATGCGTGGACGATATTGCCATCCCTCTCCGGCCTGAAATTGCTGCGTCTCCCCCTGACGACCGTCGACAGGAAGAGGATCTCGCAGTCGGGCGGGAATCTCGACAGGATCTGCTGTTTGCGCGTCCTGACGTAGCGCCACTGGATCTCGGAAAAGCAGACGATCTTCAAAAGGGCCTCCAGTGCGAGGCAGCTGCCTGCCGGCCGGTCACTCCGAGCCGGCCG
>JAUWMD010000189.1 GCA_030613345.1 Candidatus Krumholzibacteriota bacterium | reverse complement strand
TCGAAGAACTACGCCACGCTGTACAAGAACGCCAGCCCGCAGATCAGAGTCATGCTTCACAAGGTGCGCCACCTGGTCTAGTGGGAAGAGATCGAGGAAAAGGACGTGCCCGCCGCCTCGAGCCCTTCAAAGGGCTATACGGTGGTAAAGGCCGCCGGCAGGAAGACAGCGAAGAAGACCGGCAAAAAGGAGCCAGACGGAGATGAAACTTAACGAGATCAGGCCGGCAAAGGGAGCCGTCAAGAAGAGAAAGCGGGTTGGATGCGGACCCGGTTCAGGGCACGGCAAGACCGCCACGAGGGGCCACAAGGGGCAGAACTCGCGCAGCGGCGGAGGCGTCCCTCCCTGGTTCGAGGGCGGCCAGATGCCCCTGCAGAGGCGTGTGCCGAAGAGGGGATTTACCAATATCTTCAAGGTGAAGTACCAGGTGGTCAACCTCGACGACCTCGCGAAGTTCGAGGACGGAAAGAAGATAAACAGAGGCGTGCTCATCGACGCCGGCCTCGTAAAGAAGGCCTCACAGCCGGTAAAGGTTCTCGGACGCGGAGAGCTGAAAGTCGCCCTGGAAGTAGAGGTGGACCATATCAGCAGAAGCGCCGCGAAAGCGATCCGGGAAGCGGGGGGCAGCGTATCCCTCATTTCCGGAAAGAACGTTCCAGTCCCTGAAGAGGAGGAGCGCCAGTAATGTTCAAGAAGTTTCAGAATATATTCAGTATTCCGGAGCTCAAGAAGCGCGTTCTCTTTACGATAGGTCTCCTTGTGGTCTACCGGATCGGTGGACACATCACTACACCGGGAGTCAACCCTCTCGCACTGAGCCATTTCTTCGAGAGCCAGCGGGGGACGATATTCCAGCTGTACGACCTGTTCGCCGGCGGCAATCTCAGGAGGGCGACGATCTTCGCGCTCGGCATCATGCCCTACATCAGCGCGTCGATTATCATGCAGCTTCTCCAGGCGGTCATCCCGTATTTCGAGAAGCTGGTGAAGGAAGGCGAGGAGGGACGCAAGAAGATCACCCAGTATACGAGGTACGGGACAGTCGTCCTCGCACTGGTGCAGTCGGTAGGTATCACGGTGTTTCTCATGAACATGCAGCCGGGCGGTATCCGGGTCGGCACGATGAATCCGATGGCGTTCAGGCTGCTCACCATGATCACGATGACGGCGGGAACGATCTTTGTGATGTGGCTCGGCGAGAAGATATCCGAGCGAGGTATCGGCAACGGGATCTCGCTGATCATCATGATCGGCATCATCGCCCAGTATCCGACCTATTTCTTCAGCTCCTGGAGGGCGCTGAAGCTCGGGCAGATCACGCCGCTGAGATTGCTGATCTTCCTCGTGATCCTTGTGGGTGTGACGGCCGCGGTGATCCTGATAACGCAGGGCCAGAGGAGGATACCGGTCCAGTACGCCAAGAGGATCGTCGGACGCAAGGTCTACGGAGGGCGCTCCCAGTATATCCCGCTGAGGGTCAACACGGCGGGCGTGATCCCTATTATCTTTGCCCAGTCGATCATGGTCTTTCCTACGACGATAGCATCTTTCTTCAAGATGGAATTCATGGACACGTTCCAGCTCTACATGTCGCCGGGCACATGGCTGTATATGAGTATATATTCGCTGATAATCATCTTTTTCACGTACTTCTACACGGCGATCGTACTTAACCCGGTCGACCTCGCCGACAACATGAGGAAGTACGGGGGGTTCATCCCCGGTATAAGGCCGGGAAGGAAGACGAGCGACTACATCGACAGGATCCTCTCGAGGGTCACGCTCCCCGGTGCGATGTTCCTCGCGTTCATCGCGGTCCTGCCCGACATCCTTTACAGGAGGGCGGGGCTGCCGTTCTACTTCGGGGGAACCGGTATGCTGATCGTCGTCGGTGTGATGCTCGATACGCTTCAGCAGATAGAGACGCATCTTCTGATGAGGCACTACGACGGATTCATGAAGAAGGGCCGCCTGCGCGGAAGGCGCTAGAAGGGCCAGGGGAAAAGAGTGAATGTAATGGCCGCAAGGCATGTAATAATCATCGGCCCTCCCGGATCGGGTAAAGGCACGCAGGCGATGCGGGTCGCCGACCGGCTCGACCTCAAGCATCTCTCGACGGGAGAGCTGCTGTGGTAAGCCGTCGCCGACGGTACCGAGCTGGGAAAGAAGGCCGAAGAGTACATGATAGCGGGGCTGCTCGTTCCGGACGAGATCATGCTCGGCCTTATCAGGGAGCAGTTCGAGACCCTCGAGGGCCTCGTCTGGATCCTCGACGGGTTTCCCAGAACGCTTCCGCAGGCCGAGTCGCTGGCGGAACTGCTGGAGGAGAAGGGTCTGGCAATAGGCATGGTCCTTCTCATCGACATCGATAACGAGGAGATCGTCGGCCGGCTCACGAGCCGCCGTGTCTGCGGCGACTGCAAGTCGGTCTACAACCTCTCGATGCTTCCTGAAGGCGACGAGAGCATATGCGGGAAATGCGGCGGCAAGCTCGTCACCAGGCCTGACGACAGGGAAGAGACGGTGAGAAGGCGCCTGAAGGTCTACGAGGAGCAGACGACGCCCGTACTGGAATTTTATCGCAAGTCGGTCGGCGTCACCGAGGTCGGCGGGACCGGCGACATCGATGAGATTACCGCGGAAATAATCCGCGTGATGAAATGATAAACATAAGGACCGAGCCGGAACTCGAGCTGATAAGAAAAAGCGGCGAAGTGCTCAAGGAGACCTTTTCCGTCCTCGAGGAGATGATCCGGCCCGGCGTGACGACCGCGGAGCTCGACGCGGCTGCAGAGGATTTCATAAGGTCGCAAGGCGGCATCCCCGCTTTCAAGGGATACCAGGGATACCCGGCGACGATATGCGCCTCGATCAATGAGCAGGTCGTTCACGGCATTCCCGGCCCGCGTACCCTCGAAGAGGGGGACATCGTCGGGATAGACATGGGAGTAGTCCTCGAGGAGTTCTACTCCGACGCGACGAGGACGTATCCCGTTGGAGAGATATCGGAAGAGACGGCCCGCCTGATCAGGGTCACGAGCGAGTCCCTCGATCGCGGCATAGAGCAGGCGAGAACGGGCAATCATCTCTCCGACATCTCGCATGCGATACAGAAGCATGCGGAGAGCCATGGATACTCGATCGTCCGGGCACTCGTCGGGCACGGGATAGGGCGGAGGATGCACGAGGAACCGCAGATCCCCAACTTCGGCCCTCCCGGAAAGGGACCGGGGCTCGAGGCGGGGATGGTACTCGCGATCGAGCCGATGGTAAACGTCGGGACGCACGATGTCCTGACGCTCGAAGACAAATGGACCTTTGTTACGGTTGACGGGAAGCTATCCTGTCACTTCGAAGATACGGTGGCGGTCACCGATAACAGTCCCCGGATCATGACCCGGTGACCCTCGGCCACGCAGACCGCGGCCGGCAGTAAAACGGAAAGGCTGTATGGCCAAACAGAAGGGCATACCGGTAGAGGGAACGGTTGTCGAGGCGCTGCCCAATGCGATGTTCCGGGTCGAGCTCGAGAACAAGCACCTTGTGCTCGCCCACGTTTCCGGGAAGATGAGGATGCATTTCATAAGGATCCTCCCGGGCGACAGGGTCGCGCTGGAGCTGAGTCCCTACGATCTGGGCAGGGGAAGGATCACCTACCGGTATAAATGAGCCCCGGATGTCGGGACGGCCGGTAGAACGACTCCCCGCCCGCGGTGCGGCAGACGCCGTGCCTGAGGACGGGAAAGGATAGTACAGAGATGAAGGTCAGAAGTTCAGTAAACAAAATGTGCCCCAGCTGCAAGATCGTCAGGCGCAAGGGCGTCCTGCGCGTTATCTGCAAGAACCCGAAGCACAAGCAGCGACAGGGATAGGGGCTGCAGAGGTAACAGGGAATACGAAAGGAGACAATCTGTGGCGCGAATAGTCGGAGTCGATATCCCCGACAGCAAGCATATCGAGATCGCGTTGACCTATATTTTCGGTATAGGCCGCACGAGTGCCCTCCAGATCCTCAAGAAGGCCAGGATACCTTTGATGACAAAGACGAAGGAACTGACCGACGAGCAGACTGCGAAGATCAGGGAGATCATCGAGAACGATTACACTATCGAGGGCTCACTCAGGACCGAAAGAACGATGAATATCAAGCGGCTGATGGATATCGGTTGCTATCGCGGTATCAGGCACAGGCACGGGCTGCCCTGTCACGGTCAGCGGACGCATACGAACGCCCGCACTCGCAAGGGCCCCCGCCATCGTCCGGGTTCCAAGAGGAAAAAATAGGGCTGAAACGCATATTGAGGCTTTGCCTCGATCTTGACGGATTAATCATGGAGGTTTCAATTGGCCCGTCCGCAGAAGACGAAAAAGAAAAAACAGAAGAAGGTGGACGCGTATGGCATCGTCCATGTGAAGTCTACGTTCAATAACACTATCATAACGATAACGGACCGTGAAGGCGCAGTGGTCTCGTGGTGTAGCCCCGGAAAGATTGGCTACAAGGGCTCCAGAAAGAGCACGCCCTTCGCCGCGCAGCAGGCGGCCCAGACCGTGGCGCGCGATGTCCTCGCGATGGGGATGAAGAAGGTCGAAGCCTGGATCAAGGGCCCCGGGCCCGGCAGGGAAGCGGCGATACGATCGCTGCGCGCCGCAGGGCTCGAGGTATCGGGGATCAAGGACTGCACGCCCATCCCTCATAACGGTGTAAGGCAGAAGAAACGCAGGAGAATCTAATCTTTCAGAGGATGATAATGAGGACGATCGGCCCGATCGGGCCGGGGAGGTAACCGTAGATGGCGAGATACACGGGTCCCGCATGCAAACTTTGCAGGAGAGAGGGGACCAAGCTGTTCCTCAAGGGGGACCGTTGCTACTCCGACCGCTGCGCAATCGAGAAGAGGAACTATCCTCCCGGTGAGCACGGCCGCGCGAGATTCAGCAGGAGGAGCAACTACAGGATCCAGCTGAGAGAGAAGCAGAAGCTGCGCCGCATGTATCAGCTGCTTGAGCGCCAGTTCCGCAACTATTTCAAGGAAGCCGAGAAACGCAAGGGCGTCACGGGCGAGAACCTGCTCAAGCTTCTCGAGCAGAGACTGGACAACATGGTCTACAGGATGGGCTTTGCGCCTTCCCGTGCGACCGCGCGTCAGTTGATCCTGCACAATCATTTCGA
>JAUWMD010000272.1 GCA_030613345.1 Candidatus Krumholzibacteriota bacterium | reverse complement strand
AGGCCGGGTGTGCGTTCTTCCGTGACTGCATAGTCCGTGGCGGCTATCATCGACCTGTATACGAGCCTGTCGTGCCCGGTGACGGTGAGGTCCAGCGAATCGATCGCTCCGGGAATCGTATCTGCCAGCCGGATCGTTATCATTCCGTCGGGCATCGCGGTCCCCGTGCCGAAGCAGGTGCCGCCTTCGTAAAGCGAACCGACCGAACCTGGGGCGTCGGTCTCGACGGTGAAATCGAGTGCATCGCGGTCGATCCCGGGTTCGTGGGCCGCAGCGATCGCCGCGGGTTGCCCGGTCCATATGTCCATCGCCGGATCGCCAAGCACATTGAGGCAGTAGAAACACCAGCGGTGGGCGCCGGGTTCGTACTCGTCCGGAAGGTCTATGAACGGCACAGTCTCATCCTTCGACCGCACGTTCGCCTCGCCGAGTGTGGTGATCCCCTCGGTGAATATCGCGTCGAAGAACTCGCGCTGAAAGTGATGGGAGGGACCGTTCGTCGTCCCCTCGTGGAACCATCCGTAGCGCGAGTTGCCGACATAGGCCGACGCGCAGTTCGCCAGGGTGAGCATCTCCTCGGCGATGCAGTCGTTGTAGTCGAATCCTCCGGCGTAGCACCCGTACGAGTTGATCACAGGGAAATTCGCCGCGGTGCCGTCGTTGGTGAAGTTGGCCGTCGTGATGTCGCCGGTCGTCATCCGCATCAAGTAGCCGGCGCTCGAGTGCCCCGCATGGCAAATGATGACGGTCCCGTTATTGAACTGTGCGTAGATATACGATTTGTCCCACGGGCCTGTATCACGGTCGTAGAGTTTCGTGATGTCGAACGAGGCGGGGATACCGGAAGTCGTGAAGCCGTGTATCGCCCAAGTGCCGATCAGCTGGTCCATCTCGTCGCCGCCGTATGTGACCGGGTTGCTGTACAGGTGCTCTCCGAGCATCAGCGCGTTGTCGCATTGCGATACGACGGGGGATTCCTGGTACATCGTTATCTTGTTGATTATCGCCGCCGCTTCTGCCCCATCGTCGAAAGTGATCCTGCCGATGGCGACCTCGGAATAGAAGTCTTCCTCGCCCGGCTCGCCCCAGAGGGTATCGCCGTCGGTGTTCCAGTCGCCGTCGAGCGAGGCGTAGTAGAGGTCGGCGGGGATGCCGTCGTCCTCGTAGCGGCGGGATGACTGGACGGCGCAGTACAGGCCGCGGTGAGGCAGGTCGTACGGCCCGTTGTCGCTGTCGCCGGCGAGCAGGACGTGGGTGACGCCCTCATCGATATATGCGTCGAGGATCGCCCGGCGAATCTCGTCGGCGAGGTCGAGCCCTGAGTAGTTCAGGTCGATGTTCTCGACGGTCATGATTGCCGTACGCAGGCCCCGCCTGTTGTAGAAATTCCTCAGCGGCGCCAGGTCGTCCTCGTAGTTCTCGCGTGTGATGATGAGATATTCGTATCCGTCGCCGGCAGAGGCAGACTCGTCGGCCGCGGGCAGTGCGGCCGGATTGTCGATCAGGGCGGCGAGTCTCTCAAGGGTCGCAGCGTCGCAACGCAACAGCCTCGATGCGGTGGCGGATTCCGCCGAAGCCCCCGTCTCGATCGTGATCTCGATATCGGAATAGTATCCAGTCTCTCCCGTGGCGGGATTATGGCCGACGGGGGAGAAGCTGCCGGTCACGATCGCATGCCCCCGCAGGTATCTCGTCCTGAATTCAGGGGTTGGCGGGTAGATCCACCGGTCTTCCGCGTATATGTCCGCCCTGAAGAGAAAACGTTTCCCCGGAAGCACCGGCCCGGTTGCGGGGAGGCCTGCATGCGTCGGGTCTCCGCTCCCCGGCACGGGATCCTGCCGGGGAAAGAGCCTCACCGCCTGCGGTATGACCTTCCAGCCGCGCCTCTCGACGTGGACCGAGACCGCGGCCTCAGCCGGCTGGAGCAGCACTGCTGTGCCCCTGAACGGGAAGCTCGGCTCGCCGGCCTTTCCGGCCTGAACGGTGGCGGGGAAGACGATCCGCGAAAATCCGTTTCCTTGGCTCTCTATCAAAGGTGCGTCGAATGTATATCTGACCGTTACATCGGCAGCGGCCGCCCCGGTATGGATTGAGATAAAGACGGCTGCGACAAGCAGGATGATATTGGTTCGACCATTCATGCAACTCATTATAACATATAATAGTAGTAAGCAAAAGGGCGCAAAACCCACTTTGCGTCAGCGGTAGATTCTTTCGGACAACGATACATTTACCGTCAGCGTCACTTATCTGTATTTTGATGGAGAGACAGCCGGCATAGAGATCGCGATTTGCGATGCCAGCCATACAACGGTCGATGTCGTGGGCAACAGCAAAACCCATTGATTTACTCATAATTTTATGATAAAGTCTGGCAAATAGTTATATGAGGACTTCCTTTGCATTCCGAGGATAAGGAAACTGCGCTGCATCCACCCTTTTTCATCTATCCGATTCCTCCTTTTGTATATATACGAATTCTATTCCACCCTGGTTATTTCGAAAGGATGAGTTGACATGAACCGAGTCATAAAGATTGCGCTTTTTCTGAATCTCTTGTTTGTCGTCACCATAGTACCTTCGCTCTGGGCTGCCTGGAACGACAACGGTGTTCCCCTCTGCACGGCCCCGTCTCATCAAGAAGAATGCCAGGTTACATCCGATGGAGCGGGTGGAGCGATCGTGGCTTGGGAGGATTACCGCGAAGGCTTCGATTTTGATATCTATGTCCAGCGGATAGATGCTACGGGAACGATCCAGTGGACAGTAAATGGAGAAGCCCTTTGCGCGGCAGCGTTCGACCAGTACGGTCTTCAGATTGAATCAGATGGAGCCGGTGGTGCGTTAATAGTGTGGGCAGACGGGCGCAACGGCGCGGATGACATTTATGCCGGACGGATAGATGCTTCTGGATCAGGAATGTGGGGGAGTGGATTGCCCATCTGTACAGAAACAGGGTCGCAGCAGACGCCACAGTTGACATCAGATGGAGCAGCAGGAGCAATTATAACATGGTATGACACTCGCTGGGGTAATGGTGACATCTATGCCCAGCGCGTAGATGCTTGGGGAAATGTCCTGTGGAGTACTAATGGCGATTCCATCTGTACAGCAGCGAACTGGCAGGAGGGTCCACAGATCGTATCAGATGCTCTTGGCCGGGCGATCATGACATGGTTTGACAATCGAAGCGGCACCAACGACATATACGCACAGCGGATAAACGCATCGGGAACGGACCAGT
>JAUWMD010000150.1 GCA_030613345.1 Candidatus Krumholzibacteriota bacterium | reverse complement strand
TCACCGTTATGATGCCCGCGGCAGCCACGGCGCCCGCGCCGATGATACGGATATATCCGTCCCAGATCTGCTGAGGCGACAGCTCTCCGACCGGAGTGATTGCGGGGTCGAGTCCCTTGGACTGGAGGTAGATCAGCGTGTTCGGCCAGATTGCCATATCCCCGAACTTCCAGGCGATGCACGGGATCAGCACGCCCACCGAGATCAGGCCGCCTCCCCCCATGATCGCACCGATACGCCGGCCGAGTATGTATCCGACCCCCATGAGGGCGGGTGTCGTGGAGACCCCGATGACAGCTTTCTTTATCAGCGGAAGCTGTATCTGGACCTTTGACGGCCAGATATAGAGGAACGAGATCATGCTCGTGTAGAGGGCGCCTATGCCGAGACCCTTGAAAACGCTCCTGGCCGAGGCTCCGCCACCGCCTGTCGCTGCTATCAGCACCTCGGCGGCGGCCGTTCCCTCCGGATAGGGCAGGGTCTTGTGCTCTTTAACAATGAGAAAGTTCCTCAGCGGGATCATGAAGAGGACCCCGAGCACTCCGCCGCATACGGCGAGCAGCGTTATCTGGAGCAGGGGCGCGTCGTATCCCCACAGGAAGAGGGCCGGTACCGTGAATATCAATCCTGAAGCGAGCGAGGAACTGGCAGAACCGGTTGTCTGGGATATGTTGCATTCGAGGATCGTCGGCCTGCCGAACAGCGGTGTCAGTATTCTTAGGATCGCCACCGAGACGACCGCCAGTGGGATCGCCGTACTTATCGTAAGGCCCACCCTCAGGCCAAGGTAGGCGTTGGCGCTGCCGAAGATCGCCCCCAGGATCACGCCCAGGATGACCGTCTTCGGGCTGAAATCCTTCATCCTCGTGTCGGCGGAAACATACGGTACGTGTTCACTCACTATCCTCGATCTCCTTTCGGTCGTTCATCGCATCGTCTATTCGCGCTGCCATGGCGCTCCTTGATATACAGATATCTGCAAGAAGCAGATATCAAGGTATATCACACCACGGGTGTCCCGCTGAATTATTTTTCGGGGTATTGATAAAAAGGAGGCCGGCTTCCGGACCCTGTTACCTGATCAGGATGTACTTTTTCGTGATCGATCGGCTGCCGAAAGTCATTCTTACGAAATATACTCCCGAGCTCAGCCTGTCAGTCTTGATGCCTATCGTGTGGCTGCCTGCGTTCTGTCTCTGGTCGATGAGGGAGGCCACCTCTCTTCCTGCGACGTCGTAGACTTTCATCCGTACATGGCAGGGGAGCTCGAGGGAGTATTCGATCGTCGTGCCGTTTATGAGCGCATTCGGATGATTGCCGGCAGTGACCGCCTCATCATCCGTGGTCGGGTCGAATGATGATTCGTACCTGAAGAGGCCGGCCGAGCAGCACCCGTAGAGGATATTCGGTGATACCGGGTCGATCTCGACATTGACCAACAGGCCGGCGGGCAATCCCGCGTTCATCGCTTCCCAGCTGCGGGCTCCATCGATGCTCCGATAGACGCCGTGGTCCCATACGCCTGCATACAGGATCGAGGTACGGAGCGGGTCGATCTCGATATCCCTGACATCGAGGTATTGCAGGCCGCTGCTCGCTTCAAACCACTCGGCGCCTCCGTTTGTGCTCTTGTAGACGCCTGCGCCGCTTGGTCCGCAATAGAGTATATCGGGATCGACTGGATCGATTGCAATACCGTGAAAAAAATTGGATGAAACGCCGGGTGTCGGCAGGCCATTATTGACAAAGGACCACGTCGCGCCGCCATCGGAACTTATCTTGACTCCCTCTTTACTTGTGCCTGTATACAGCACTCCCGGATGTACCGGATCCATCGCGATCGACATGATAATTGAAGTGTCCACAGCGCCCCACGAACCGCCCGAATCGATCGTCTTGAACAGCGAGCTGCCGGACGGATTTGTACTGCCGCCGGTGTACAGGGTGTCGGAACCGTGCGGGTCGATCACGATGTCGTTGATCGCTTTATCAGCCAGGGAAATATTCCATGTCGCTGCCGCATCCGTCGATTTGTAGACGTTCGAACCGCTGTAATAGTGGCCTGTAAAGATCACGTCCGTGTTCGAATAATCGATGACGATACCCTTGCATCCCTGGTCAAGGGTCGCCAGCCCGGTATTGAAGATATCCCAGGACGAGCCCCCGTTTTCGGTCTTGTAGATCGTGAGCCCGCCGGCATAGATAATGTCAGTATCGTACGGATCGATGGCGACTGCATTGATGGCGACAGGAACGACACCGATAAGGGCGGCTTTGTCGTACCACGAGGTCATCTTCAGCAGGCCGCCGCCGGTCCCGATGAAGAGGGCATCGGTCTCCTCAGGGCAGAACTCGAGGGGACCCGTCCTCCCCGGATCCAGGCCGAGATCGACCTCGGTCCAGCTCACTCCGAAATCGGTGCTTTCATATAGTCCGTTGTAATCTTGACTAGTATAGACACTGGTATAGAGATGGCCGCTCTGGCCGGGTACCGCTTTGAGCATGTGTATCCCCGAACAGGTCGGAAGTCCGCCGTTGGCCGCCTCCCACGACAGGCCGCCGTCTGCAGAGCGCCAGACTCCGTAAGCGGAGTACATCCCTGAGCCCATCGTGCCCGCGTAGACTGTTTCCGGAAGTATCGGGTCGATGACCAGCTTGTAGAAGTCGGTCGACGGCAGGAGGGAGTCCGCGGGAAACCAGGTGAGTCCTCCGTTCGTAGTCTTGAAGATGCCGTCTCCGGGAAAGTCCCAGTTACCCATTGTTCCGGCGTATACGGTATTCGAGTCTGCGTGGCTCACCGCAATCGATTTGATGTCCCAGGACGATCCGGTTTCGAGGTCGGTCCATGTCGATCCGTGGTCAGTACTCTTTCGGATCACACCTTCTCTGGTACCGGCGTAGATGCATGCGGAATTTTGAGGATCGAGCGCAAACGAGTATATGTAGGTCGACAGCTCCGTCCATGATGCTCCAGCATCGGTGGATCTGTACAGGTACAGCCTGTAAACTGCGATCGCATACAGGGTTTCGGTTCTTTCGGGGTCGATAAATATCTTGCTGAGATCGCCCGGCGCCGCGGTGAGGTGTTCCCAGTAATTTCCCTGGTCCCCCGTCACATAGAGATTGCCGCCGGTAACGGCATAGATCGAATCACAGTCGTTCTGGTTTACGGCGACCGACGCGATGTTTCCTCCCAGCGGCCCGATCGGCGTCCATTCATCAGGCACGGGCAGGGCGGGTGAAGCCGCAAATACGATTGTCGATCCAACGATTGCCAGCAGGACAGTGAAATACATGCCCCACGATAGATGATGTTTTTGTGCCATTGGTATCTATCCCCTCTGAAAGAAAACCAGGTTCTACACAAGCTTATTGGTATTTCGATTCCGCGTCAAGATGCTCGGGAGGCCGGATTTGGCCGGAAACCGTGATTCCGGACAATATGAGTTCAAGAGAGCAGCCCCGGACGTAAGTCCGGGGCTGTTTACTTACTTTTTCTCAAAAGAGACATGTACTATCTGAGCAGGATCATTTTTCTCGACAGCGTCGTCTTGCCTGCGGTCAGCCGGTAGAAGTAGACGCCCGAAGCCGAAGCGGCGCCGTGCGTCTCGCGGCCGTTCCAGTCCGAGCTGTAGCTGCCTTTTGCCTGCGTCTTGTCCACAAGCATCTTCACCCTGCGTCCCGTGACGTCGAACACTTCGAGCCGCACGTGGCAGGTCTCGGGCACGTAGTATCCGATGACCGTCCTCGGATTGAAAGGATTGGGCAGGTTCTGATGGAGGACCAGAGCCATCGCCGGCGTAGTGATCGGCCCTGTCTCGAAGAGTGTCCTGCTCTCCGTGCCGTCCCTGTAAGCGATGCGGTAGTAATAAGTGACGCCGGGTTCGCAGCTCCTGTCGACGAATGTGAACGACAGGCCGTCCTCGATCAAGTCGATGGCCGTGATTTCTTCGAATTCCATCGATGGACCGGTCGCCCGGAGGATCCGGAATTCCACTCCCCCGTCGATCTCTGAAAGGGTCCAGTCGATCCTGATGTCTGTCCCGCTCGTTTCGGCTGTATAGTTGTACAGCAGTGTAGCCGTCGGGATGTTCCCGGTGGCGTCGACCCTGTGGCTGTAGACCTTGTCGGTATCGCCGCGGCCATCTGTCCAGGCCACGAACATACCGTTCGATCCGTCGGCTGAGATCGCTCCAGCGTGCTGGTTCCCCGAAGCCCCGCATATCACCTTTCCGTCGGCCGTCCATGCCGGCGTTCCGTCCTGTCCGATATTCTGCGCGCAGATGTTGATATCCGCTGTACCGGCGCGCTCATCGTCCCACGTAATGAAGGCTCCGCCTGAGCCGTTGCCTGCTATCCTGACGTTGTCCTGGTCGCCCGTAGCGCCGCAGACGACGACGCCGTTCGACGTCCACTGGACCGCGCCGGCCGCGTTGAGCTTCTGGGCGTAGATATCGTCGGAAGTCCCGCTGCGCCCGTCGAGCCACGTCACGATCGTCACGCCAGAGCTGATGTGTACGAGCCGGCATTCTGCCTGGTCGTACAGCCAGGCGGAAACGGCCGTACCGAAGCCCCACTGCAGGGCGCCGCTCGAGTTGACCTTCTGGGCGAAGATATCGAGATCCATCGTGTTGCGCCGGTCCGACCATGCGATGATCGCCCCGCCCGAGCCGTCCTCGACTACCTGAGGGATCATCTGCATCTGCCCGTTGTCACATATCACGATCCCGTCGGACGTCCATTGCGCAGCGCCGCTGGCGTCGAGCATCTGTGCATAGATATCGTAGTTGCCGCTTCGGCGGTCTTCCCACACTATGATCGCTCCTCCCGCCCCGTCGGATGTGAGCACGGGGTTCTGCTGATGCAGATCCGCTGTGCAGACCTGTACGCCGCCTGCGGTCCACATGACGGCACCGTTAGAGGCTATCCTCTGAGCGAAGATGTCGTTGTAGAAGTTCCTGCGGTCGTGCCAGGCGATGATCGCGCCGCCTGCGCCATCCGATACCATCCCGCCGAGGACGAGGCCTATCTGGCCCGTACAGATCGCTACTCCGTCACCGGGCCACTGAATGTAGCCGATCGAGCTGAGTTTCTGGGCGTAGATGTCTACCGAGCCGCCTGTACGCGGGTCCTGCCAGGCGATGATAGTACCGCCGGAACCGTCCGGTATGATCAGGGGTGCCGACTGAGAATTCGAGGCGGTGCAGATTGCCATCCCCTCGGGATACCACCTGATCGTGCCGTCGGCCGTGATTCCCTGGGCGTAGATGTCTGTATTGACCGTGGCGCGCGAGTCTTTCCAGACGATCACCGCTCCGCCCGAGCCGTCGGCCGTGACGGCCGGAGAATCCTGGGCGCCGCTGGCCGTTCCGAGCGGTATACCGCCGTCTGTCCATTCGGCATGCAGCGACGACACGCCGGCAGATCCCGCGAACACGGCAAGTAAAAACGTTAACTTGATATATTTCAACACGAAACCCTCCCGGCTGATTGTCCTGAAATGCCGGTGAGATCTCGTGCAATAATAGTACCGATTATACACCTTCAGGCCGAAAAAGTGGTCTACAGTGTGAGTGCAGCGATCTGGTCCGGTTTGTTCTTGACACCGCCTCTAAAGACAGGCGTAATCATTTCCGGAGTCATCCACACACATCACCTTGAGAAAGGGGGCATCATGAAGCGTGCTGTTATTCTTCTCTGCATGCTGTTGATCGTATTCGCCACACTTTCCATCGCCCAGGAGAAAAAGGCCGAAATGAAGGCCGATCCGGGCAACGAGCTCAAGCAATCCATCGAGCGCGGCAAGGGCCTGTTCATCGACGCATCGCTCGGAACGACGGGCATGAGCTGCAACAGCTGCCACATCGAGGGCGGCATGAAAGCCGGCGAGATGGGTGATATGAAGATCCCGCCGTTCACACTCGTCGCGAAGAAGTATCCCGGTTACTTCAAGATGGCGGAAAAGGTCATGACGCTGGACCAGGTTATCAACTGGTGTATCCTCACGCCGATGGAGGGAACGCCTCTCGCGTGGGACGACCAGCGGATGGCCGACCTGGCATCGTACGTCGCGTCCGTTAATGCCATGAAATCCGGCAAAGCGGAGTCAAAAGAGAAGTTGAAGAAGTAACGTTCCGGTCGGGGTCGATCCCTGCCGGAACTAGTCCCTCGTAAGCGACCTGTACTTGATCCGTTTCGGGATCTCTGCGGCCGATCCGAGCCGTACTCTCTTGTTCTTCTCATAGTCGGAGAAGTTCCCCTCGAACCAGTGCGTCCTGCTGTCGCCCTCGAAGGCCAGTATATGCGTGGCGATCCTGTCGAGGAACCACCTGTCGTGACTGATCACGACGGCGCATCCGCCGAAGTTTTCGAGGGCCTCCTCGAGGGCGCGCATCGTGTTGACGTCGAGGTCGTTGGTCGGCTCGTCGAGCAGGATGACATTGGCGCCCTCCTTGAGGACCATCGCAAGGTTGACCCTGTTGCGCTCACCGCCCGAGAGGATCCCGACCTTCTTCGTCTGGTCTGAACCGGAGAAGTTGAACCTCGCCACGTAAGCGCG
>JAUWMD010000001.1 GCA_030613345.1 Candidatus Krumholzibacteriota bacterium | reverse complement strand
TGATTCCCCTCCAACGATTCATTGACACCATGTCAGTGCCATTATATCACAATCACCCAGTCCATGTCATATAACAGAGGCATTTGCGCACTCGCCTGGCTTCGCCTTGGGTGATGGATCTGATTTCCAACAACGTCGATTAAAGAATAATTTATAGTTTAGGTACAAATCCAGGCACAATCCCTATTGCATATATATAAGGAGGCGGTAGGCTGATTCACCTAACTCATTGGAAGCAAATGGTGCCGGAGGCGGGAATCGAACCCGCATGAGGTTGCCCCCGGGGGATTTTGAGTCCCCTGCGTCTACCAGTTTCACCACTCCGGCACAGAGGGAAAGGTATTTTCATTATACAGGAGTGTCAAGGCAATTGGGAATACCTGTGGCCGAGATGGCACCATCCGGTCTATTTTACTTGACGCATCGCTCTTTTTTGATAATATATCGCTCGTTGGGGTTGTAGCTCAGCTGGGAGAGCACTTGTCTGGCAGACAAGAGGTCACGGGTTCGATCCCCGTCAACTCCATTTTTTTATATCCGGACCTTCCCAGGGGGACGGAAACGAGGAGCGAAGGCCGACGATACCGGGCCCGGCCACAGATCCGAAAGGATGCGGAACGCCATGGAAGGTAACGAGGACCTGAAGGCTCTGTGCATCTTCGAGGACGGCAGATTTCCCAACTTCTTTCCGCTGACACTCAATAAACCTGTTTTCGACCTTCTGATAGGTACGCAGACCCTTATGGAGCGTATCATGGGCGATGTAGATCACGGATCTGTCTGCTTGCTCTGCCGCCCCTACCTGACAGCCACCCTGAAGGAAAAAGATAAATCGGGCGGGAGTGAGGTGGGGACCGTCTTTAACGAGCCGTCCGGGAAGGAGACCTTCTTCGTAAACGGGAGACTCCTTGCGTATGGCGACGACCTTGCCCAGGTCGGCGGCGGCGTGGAAATGAACGAGATCCTCAGAAAGAACGGGGTCCCCGTGGCTGCCATGCTCGACGCCGAGAGATCGGCTTCGTTCACCGACTACCTGCTCACGTCCCTTTCGGACGAGAGGGTCGAGAAGGTGATAATGGAGCTGAAGAACGTATCGGGCGAGAACGGTGATAGGGAGAACTGCCTCGAAGATGACCGGTCGGGCTACAACGAAGACCTCAATGTGTGGGCGGACAGAAACGGAATCAAGGTAAAGGACACGAACGTAAAGCTGCTCTCTTTCTACTGGCAGCTCATAGTGGAGAACGGCTCCTGCATAGAGGACGATTTCTCCAAGAATCCCCTGAGGGGCGCAGCGCCGGAGTCGGCCCTCTTCAAGGGAGTAGACCTGATCAACGAGGAAGACATACTGATCGGTGAGAGCGTCGAGGTCAGGTCGGGAACCGTACTCGACGCCTCTTCGGGCCCCATCATCATCGCCGACGGCGCAGTCATCGAGCCAAACGCGATCATATACGGACCGTGCTACATCGGCCGGCTCTCGATAATCAGGGGAGGGGCAAAGATAGGCAAGGGCACCTCGATCGGCGAGCAGTGCAGGATCGGCGGCGAGGTCGGAGAGTGCGTGATCGCCGGCTACACGAACAAGCAGCACGAGGGATTCCTCGGTCACTCCTATATAGGGTCATGGGTCAACATCGGAGCCGGTACGGCGAACAGCGACCTGAAGAACAACTACGGCAAGATAAAGGCGTGGTGCGCAGGCTCGATAAGGAATACCGGCAGGAGGTTCCTCGGACTCGTATGCGGCGACCACTCCAAGATCGCGATAAACACGAGGATCAACACCGGCTCGGTCATAGGATTCAACGCGAATGTGTTCATTGCGGGCTTCCCCCCGAAATTCGTTCCCAGCTTCACCTGGACGATGGAGCCGGAATTCGTGTTGCACGGCCTCGACAAGGCGCTCGAGACCGCGGGCATCATGATGGACAGGAGGGACATCGAGCTGACAGAGGCAGGCTCGGAGCTCTTCCGGGTCCTGTTCAGGTTCAGCCGGCTCGCCGGATACAACCTCTAGACGCCGTGCTCGCGGCAGAACGGCATGCGAAATGAGATTCAAAGAGACAGTTATAATAGGAGAGAAGCTCAACAGCACCAACGCGAAGGTCCGCAAGGTCCTCGAAAACCGCGATATCGACTCTCTTCTCTCGATCGCCGGGGCCCAGATCGATGGCGGGGCATCGTGGATCGATATAAACGCCGCGATGCTGATGGATAAGGAACTCGATGCCATTCTCTGGGCTGGAAGGGCGATCCTCGACAGGTTCGACAAAGGCATCTCGGCGGACAGCCCCGATACAGCCGTTCTCGAGAAATGCGCCGCAGAGTTCGGTGAAAGATGTATCGTCAATTCCCTTACAGCAGACGGAGAGATCCTCGGGAAGATGATGCCGGTCCTGTCCCAGGCGGGCGCCGGAGTCATCATCATGCTCAAGACAGCCGAGGGGATACCACCCAGGCCTGAGGAGCGGCTCGGACTGGCGAGGGAGGCAGCGGAGATCGCGGCCGGCTGCGGGATGCCTCACGGAAAGATCTTCTTCGACCCCGTCTTCCAGCCCGTAGCGACTGGAAGCGAGGGGCTCGAGACAGCACTGGGCACCCTTCACGCGCTCTCGGATGATATGTCCGATTTCCACAGGGTGGGCGGGCTGTCCAACGTCTCCTACGGCATGCCCAAGAGGAAAGTGGTCAACAGGGCCTTTCTGGCGATGGCGGTATCTCACGGGCTGACGGCGGTCATCTGCGATCCGACGGACTCGAGTCTCGTCGATACCTTAAAGGCGGCTGAGGCGCTTACCGGAGTCGATCCGGGCTGCCTGAGGTTCATCAAACACTACAGGGATTCAAGAAAAGGCTGATCCCTCGCAATTACCTCATTTTGCTCTGTCAGCCCGCATTTCAGGAGACTGCGGCCTGCTGCGCTTACGATGAGTTGTTTTCTTATCTAATTGGAATCACGTCAGATATGCCGTGCCAAACGGCATATCGCTGCGTGGCATGACTCTTGAACCTGCAGGGAACTGCACGCGGAAAGTTCCCTGCGGGATCGTGGTTTGTCCCTGACGTGTTTCTCATCCTCACGTGTTGAAGAAAGCATCGGACAGGGGTACACGTTCCATGCGGGGAACTTTATTTTATTGTAACACAGACCCCTCACCAGTTTCAAGCTCCAGGCCCGATTCTCGTTAAAATCAGGTCAAATGTCCTCGAAAAAAATGTTGTGTTCTGGGAATTTTCTTTTTGACAACGATTTGCCCGTGTGATATCAATCATGCAATACATGGTTTTCAAGACTGAAGAGATAAAAAAGCCGGAGGGAGGCTTTTTTATGGTTCATTTCAAGCTAACGGGGTGAAAGGCTATGACGAAGGCAGATCTCGTCGAGGAAATCGCCAGGGAAACGGGCCTGAGCAAGAAGGATACTAGCGTTATCGTCAACCTGATCATCGACAACATCTGTAAGGCTCTGGCCGAAGGTGACAAGGTGGAATTGCGCGGATTCGGCAGCTTCAAGGTGAAGAGCCGCAATCCCAGGAAGGCGAGGAATCCCAGAACTGGCGATTCGGTAGACGTACCCGCCAAGCTCGTACCCTATTTCAAGGCGTCCAACGAGCTTAAGACAAAGGTAAACGTCTGATCGGGCCCTGCCGTCAGGAAACTTTGCCAGAATCCGTTTGCAAACAGCGGGCGGATTTTTATATATTGCACACTCGATATCGAGAGACACCGTTTGCGGCGTTGAAGAACAGGAATTAATATGCCGAGTGGAAAGAAGCGGAAAAGAAAAAAAATCGCGACCCACAAGAGAAAAAAGCGGTTGCGCAAGGACCGTCACAAGAAAAAGAAACGCTGATAGTCCCCGCACCGGCCGGAATCCGTCTGGATACCGGCCATCGGAAATGCATCGCACTCATGTCGACCTTGCCAGCGCTGCCGAGTGCGGAGGCGCCGGGAAAGAACAGGAGCTGCAATGACTTCTCTCTCCGACAGACGCAAAACGCCAAGAGTAGCGGTAGAGATACCTATTGCTGTCGAGGGCGGTCCGGCAGAGGCTAGCGGCAAGACTCTCAACATCAGCGAGAACGGCGTCTACTTCGAGGTCCCCCACTTCATCGAGCCGCTTACCAAGGTTCGAATGGAGCTCTTCATCCCCGCCGCTACCGGCTCGAAGGAAGAGGCAAACCGGCTCGGATTCGACGGTGTCGTGGTCAGGGTGGAACCCGAAGAGCCGACCGACCATCCTGGGCCTTTCAGGGTTGCCGTGTTCTTTACACATATACCGGAGTACTCTTTAACAGCGCTCCAGGCCTTCATCGAGCAAAGTCTGTCAGACTGACAGCCTGATAGTCTCCGGTCTCAGGTATCCTTCACAATATCATCATATTCGGCGTGTATGCGTTCTGACAGCGTGCCGGTAATACTTGCGCTTCGTCCGGGCATATGTTAATAATACCGGCGGGGAAACTGGTGATGCCCTTCCGGTCCGTAGAGCAGGAGGTGTCCCTTTGGCTGGAAAAGGCTCTGTCATCATTATCGATGACGAACAGTCCGTTCTCGAGATCCTCGAGCAGTATCTTGTCGACAGGGGATACGAGGTCGGCGCCGCGGGCGACGGAGCCGGAGCCGAAGCCCTGCTCAGGGAAAAATCGTTCGATGTCGCCCTCATCGATCTCAAGCTTCCCGACTGCAGCGGTATCGACCTGATCTCGCGCTACCAGAACGAGCATCCATCGATGAGGTGCGTGATCATGACCGCTTACGCATCGCTCGATTCCACCATAGACGCCATCAGACTCAACGTGTTCGATTACATCCAGAAGCCCTTCGACCTCGTCAAGATCGGAGAGGTCGTGGACGCCGCGCACGCGAGCGTCTCGATCGCAAGCCCGGACGGGGACATCATAGGGGAGTTGGAGCAGGACCGAAGAGAGCTCAAAGAGAGCAGGGACGACCTGAAGAAGTGTGTCGTCAAAGCGAACGAGGATCTCGGCCATGCGAAGGATTCCCTGAACAGGCATGTGACCCGCCTTAAGATGCTCTTCCAGATGGGAAGGGACATCAGTTCCAACGAGAACTGGAGCGATGCCCTCGACCGTTTCCTGATGGCGCTGTGCAAGTACATGGAGGCCGATGGATCGGCACTTCTCATGTTCAGCTTCGGCGGGAAAGTACTGCAGGTCAGGACGTTGTACAACATGGAGATGAATTATCTCCAGACAGCCGTCAACCTCCTCATAGAGGCGCAGAAGAACGACAGTTTACAACCGGAGATATTCAGCCTCGACAGCCTCACCGAAGGAGCGCCGCTGAACTGCCTCTCCGCCAGGGGCGCCTGGAGCAACTCCGCCATACCGCTCCTGTACAAGGGGATGTGGCTTGGCTTTCTTCTCCTGAGAAAGAGGTACGAATCGAAGCGTGAGTATCTCGATGACTATCACTTCCTGACAACGATCCAGACGATACTTACCGAGGAAGTAGCCAACGCTGTCAATATCAGCAGGCTGAGGAACCTCAACGACTTCAATGAGACGATTCTCGAAAATATCAACAACGGGGTCCTCAAGACGGACAGGTCGGGCGAGATTGTCTTCGTCAACAGCCGGGCCAGGGAGATCCTGGGCGATGCGGCAGATGGAAAGCTGCAGTTCGATGACCTGTTCCGGAACCCGTACGGCAGCGGAGGCCTCTTCGATCATCTGATGTCTGATACAGACAGGAACCATTCGATAGAGAGCATCCTGTCGATTCCTTACGGGGGAACAATCCCGGTAAGGGTCAACTCCACACTGGTCGAGAGCGACGAGTACAGCGGAAAATCGCTCGTTGTCGTTTTCGAGGACCTCAGGGTCCAGAAGGCGATGGAAGAGGAACTCCGGAGGGCCGACAGGCTGCGGTCCCTCGGCGAACTCTCCGCAGGGATTGCGCACGAGATACGCAATCCGCTGACAGGGATAGCAACGACGGCCCAGGTCCTGCGAGAGAAACTCGGAGACGACCCTGACAAGATCAAGTACATCACGGTGATCCTCGAGGAGATCAGGCGTCTCGACGGGATCATCACCAGCCTGCTTCAGTTTGCCAGGCCCCTTACGCCGAGGCCGGCCGAGCTCTCGATCAACGGAGTAATCGACGAGGCCATGATGCTTGTGTCGGACAAGGCGAAGGAGGCCTGTGTCGATATTAACTTCGAGACGGCCCTCGAGGACGACGGGTGTTTCCTCGACAGAGACCAGATAAAGCAGGTCGTCCTCAACCTTGTCATGAACGCCATTGAGGCGTGCAACGAGGGTGGCGGCGTAAATGTGCGGCTTGGTGTGGCCGAAGACACGTCCGGTATTGTCATGATGTTCGAAGACGACGGCTGCGGCATCTCCAGGGAGGTAGCCGACAAGCTGTACAATCCGTTCTTCACGACCAGGGCCGGTGGCACGGGGCTCGGCCTGTCGATAACGCGCAAAATAATCGAGAACCACGGAGGTAGCATATCACACGAGGGCAGGTCGAAGAGAGGTACGACATTCTGTGTCAGGCTTCCGAGGAAGATGGTGTCCGCGGCGGCTGCGGTAGAGACAGGGGTAACAATCTGAAAGGACAGGTATGCCGGGAAGAGTCCTGATAATAGACGACGAGAAGGCAATCAGGTGGTCGCTGGGAGAAGCGCTCCGTAACGATGGGTACGACGTGGCTGAGGCCGAGAACGGGAAGACGGGAATCAAGTCGTTCCGTGACGATCCGGCCGATATCGTCATCCTCGACCTGAAGCTTCCCGACAAGAGCGGCATAGACATCCTCAAAACGCTGAAAAAAGAGGACGCCGATCTGCCCATCATCATGATGACGGCTTACGGCGAGGTAGAGACTGCCGTCAACGCGCTCAAGAACGGCGCATACGATTTCATGCTGAAGCCCTTCCAGCTCGAGAAGATGAAGCTGACGATCAGGCATGCCCTCGAGAACAGACAGCTGAAGACCGAGCTCGACGGGATAAGGAAGAAGGACAGGGAGCATTACAACATCAAGAGCTTCATCGGGAAAAGCGAAGTGATGAAGGAGATCTTCCAGACAATCAGGAAGATCGGCAAGAGCAGGGCCAGCACGATCCTCATCCAGGGCGAGAGCGGTACGGGAAAGGAGCTCGTCGCCCGGGCAATACACGATGCTAGCGAAGGCGGTAAAACCAGGCCCTTCCTCGAGATCAATTGCGCCGCCCTGCCCGAGACGCTTCTCGAGAGCGAGCTTTTCGGGCATGAGAAGGGGGCATTTACCGACGCCAAGGCGAGGAAGAAGGGCCTTTTCGAACTCGCCGAGGGCGGAACGATCTTTCTCGACGAGATCGGCGAGATGGGAATTACCCTGCAGAGCAGGCTGCTCCGCGTTCTGGAAAACAAGACGTTCAGAAGGGTCGGAGGGGTCAAGGACCTTCGCATCAACACGAGGATCATTTCGGCGACCAACAGGAACCTGAAGGTCTCGATCAAGGAAGGCTTATTCAGGAACGACCTGTACTACAGGCTGCAGGTCATACCGATAAACCTTCCCACGCTGAGGGACAGGAAGGATGACATCCCCCTTCTCACGAACCATTTCATTTCAATGTTCAATAAAGAGTTCAAGAAAAACATCAAGAAGGCCGGCAGGGACGTACTGAAAATCCTCCAGGGATATTCCTGGCCGGGCAACGTGAGAGAACTGAAGAACGTCATAGAAAGGGCGATCCTGCTCGACGCAGATGATGAACTCCTTCCGGAACACATCCCCGCAGAGATCTCCGGCACACACCTCGACGACGGCGAGAGAAACGGTGTGGAGGAACTGGCCGGTATCGGGCCGATGAGCATACGCGAGATGGAGAAGATACTGATAATGAAAACTCTCGGCGAGACCGGGGGAAACAAATCCCATGCGGCGCGTATTCTGGGCATAAGCCGTCAGACGCTCAGGGAGAAGACAAAACTTTACGAAATGGAGTGACCGGCATGAATCCCGAGATATGGGCACTTGCCGACAGGGAGGAAGTCAGCGAGGTCCTCGAGGATCTCGCCGCAGAGGAGAGCCTGCATCTTCGAAGACTCTTGTCCGTTTCCGAGGCGCTCGGGCTCGATGAGCCGGCGGGCGGCATAATATTTGTCCTGGATTCTTCCGGCGAGAACTCGAATTACCTCACTCTCATCAAGAGATTCACCAGGACTTTCATACAGTTCGACGCTATCGTGTTCGGCCCCGCGAGGAAGGAAGAGGTCGTGGAGTCCGAGAGAAGGGCGGGCGTCGACCTTTATATCTCGGACCCGGTCGATAGGGAGGATTTCTTTGTCCGGGCGATCAACCTCATCGCGCTTCGACGGCTGAAGTGCGCCACGGGAATCGTCGGGCGCTCCGAACCTCTCAACGAGATGCTCGAGATGACGATGCAGGTCGCCCCGACAGATGTGTCGGTGCTCATCGAGGGGGAGAGCGGATCAGGCAAGGAGCTGGCTGCGAAGGCTATACATATGATGAGCCGGCGCAACTCGAAGCCGTTCGAGGCCGTGAACGTCGGCGCTCTCGCCGAGGGCGTACTCGAGAGCGAGCTTTTCGGACACGAGAAGGGCGCGTTTACCGGCGCCGTATCGAGAAGACGCGGGCTTTTCGAACGCGCGGATAGTGGAACGCTCCTTCTTGACGAGGTCGGCGAGATGTCATTGGGGATGCAGGTCAAGCTCCTCAGGGTTCTCGAAACGGGAGAGTTTATCAGGGTCGGCGGCGTCGAGAGGCTCCACGCCGACGTGAGGCTGATCTCCGCCACCAACAGGGAGCTCGAGACAGCCGTCGAGCAGGGGGTCTTCAGGAAGGACCTGTATTACAGGCTCAAGGTCGTGCAGATAAGAATCCCGCCCCTCAGGGCAAGGCAGGAGGACATACCGTTCCTCGTGAGGCATTTTCTGCTCCGGTCATCGGCCAGACATGAAAAGTCGAGAAAGAAAATCGACCGCAAAGGCATGGAGATGCTCATCCGTTACCCCTGGCCCGGCAATGTGCGCGAACTCGCGAACATGATAGACAACTTGATCGTGCTGAGCCGAAATCCTGTTATAAATGCGGAGGAAATCACGAAAAGGCTTCAGGAGAGGCTCGGCAGGGAGAGCCAGGCCTTTCCCGATCTGCCTATACATGTCCACAAGACCCGAGAGGAGGTGGAGAGAGAGCTGATCATGAATTCCCTTCTCTCGCTTCACAATGATGTACGGGAGATCCTGCACATGCTGAGGGAGAGACCCGGGCAATCCTCCGTCCCTGGAAGATGGGGTACGTGGATAGAGGTGGAGGAGGCCGGCGAGAACCAACACCCCGATATGAACAGTATCGAGAAGGAGGCGATCCGCGACGCCCTCACAATGAACGGAGGAAACAGGAGGAGGACCGCCAGGCAGCTGGGCATGTCGGAGAGGACCCTTTACAGGAGGCTCAGGGAGTACGGTCTGGTATGAAACGGTCGTTCTTAAGCCCTTTTTAATATTTGTTTCGGATTACGGCGTCTGTTATAATTAGTATGTTACAGGTGCCAGCCGATAGTCGCTGCAAATAGATTTGGAGATCTTAAGATATATCCCCTGGGAAATCGGAGAAGTGCATGAGGATTCGTATCTTCTTGTCGTGCCTGCTCATCATACCCGTCCTGGCCGCCGGCGTATCGGCGGAGAAGTATGCCGGTGAATTCATGGCCCTCGGCGGCGGCGCACGGGCAATGGCAATGGGGGGCACCTTCATAGCCGTCGCGAACGACGCGACGACTACCTACTGGAATCCGGCTGGAATCGCCGATTTCTCGTCCTTTCTGACGACTCCCGGCAGCTGGGAGATGTCTCTCATGCATTCCGAGAGGTTCGGAGAGCTGATCGACTACAACTACTTCTCCGCCGCCTTCCCGCTGAAAAACGGAAAGTCCGGATGGGGAATTTCGCTCATACACATGGGTATCGACGATATCCGCATAGTGCCGATGAACGAAGGTATGATAGGCGGCGATGATGACGGCGACGACAGGTTCGAGCCGTGGAACGGCGAGAGTCTCAATTTCGACTACAGGAATTTTCCGCTGGAGAGCGTTAACGACATGGCGGTATTTCTCACATATGGACAGATGATGAGTTTCGGAGATGTCGGAGCGACTCTCAAGTTCATAAGAAACGACCAGGTAACAGGCGTCTCGAGCTTCGGCCTCGGAATCGACCTCGGCTACGTCAAGCGCGGACTCTGGCGCGACCTGGCGGTGGGCCTGAAGCTGCAGGACGCTACAGGGACGTTCATCAGCTGGAGCACGGGGAAGCGAGAGTTTATCTATCCAGCGATCAAGGCCGGCCTGGCCTGGCCGCTTCATATAAAAAGCATGAACAGCGTACTCATGCTGGCAGTCGACGGGGACTTTCGCTTCGAGAACAGGAAGTGGGTCTCTCAGTACTGGATCGGAAGTTCCAGCGCCGATTTCCATTTCGGCGCAGAGCTGCTCATCCGCGACATCGTGGCGCTGAGGGGCGGAAACGACATGGGCAGGTGGACTGCCGGGGCGGGTTTCCTCCTTCGCGACTTCACATCGTGGAATTTCAATCTAGGCATCGATTACGCACTTCTAATGCACGATATGCTCGACACGACCCATCGCGTCTCGCTTCTCATCTCCTACTGACAGGGCCGTTGCCGGGAGCCCGGGGGTGTTGCACAGCCCGTTGAAGATCCTTACTATGATACTAGCGGGCGGAACGGGCGAGGGCCTTTCCGTACTGACGAGACACAGGGCGAGGACCGCGGTCCCTTTCGGGGGGCAGTACAGAGTAATCGACTTCTGCCTCAGCAACTGTGTTCATTCCGGTCTCACCGATATCAATATTCTTGCCCAGTACAACCCCAAATCCCTCATCGAGCACATCAGGATGGGCAAACCGTGGGACCTCGACAGGAAACACGGAGGCGTAACGATTCTCCAGCCGTCATACCGTGGCGAGGCGGCACACTGGTACTTCGGCACTGCTGACGCTCTCTACCAGAACCTCGATATCATCAGGAACTCCGGATGCGACCTCGTGCTCGTCCTGTCGGGCGACCAGGTCTATATTGCCGATTACGGGGAGATTATCTCATACCATCTTTCACACGGGGGGCCGGTGACGATCGCCTGCAAGAAGGTCTCGTCGAGAGAGAGCTCAAGGTTCGGCATGGTCAGGTGCCGTAAGGACGGGCTCGTAAAGAAGTTCAGGGAAAAACCTGTCAGGTCGGCCGCCGGCGACAGGGCATCGTTAGGTATCTACCTTTTCGATGCGCGGCTGTTGAAGCGTCTTCTCAGGGAGAGCAGGACCGATATCGTCTTCGACATGCTCCTTCCGCTTATAGACGGCGGCAAGGTCTATGCCTTTCCGTTCGAAGCCTACTGGGAGGATATCGGTTCGATACCTTCATATTACGGCGCATCGATGAGGCTGCTCGGAAGAGCGTCGCTGATATCGAAGCGTGGATGGCCGGTATATACGAGGGGTGACGATCTCCCTCCGGCCCGTTTTTGCGCCGGTTCTGAGGTTTCCGGATCGATTGTAGCCAGCGGTTGCAGGATCGAAGGGAGAGTCAGCGGCAGCATCCTCTTTCCTGGTACGGTCGTTGAGAAAGACGCCGACGTGAAGGACAGCATCGTCTTCTCTCGATCGAGGATCCGCAGAGGTGCCCGTCTAAAGAGGTCGATCCTTGACAAGGATGTGATTGTCGGAGCTGAAGCCGTGATCGGAGGCGACTCGCCCATGACCGGAGATATAACCGTGATAGGAAAAGGTGCCTCGATCAGAAATGGTCTCACTGTCAGACAGGGAAGGATCGTCGAACCCGGGAAAAAGGTGAGGGACGAAGGATGATCAAAAGGATGTCGGCATTCATACTGGCGGGAGGCATCGGGAAACGTCTCAGTCTGCTGACCACCTACAGGGCGAAACCTGCCGTTCCGTTCGCAGGCAAATACAGGATAATAGACTTTACGCTTACGAACTGCGTCAGATCGGGGATCGGAGAGGTCTTCGTGCTCGCCCAGTATATCTCCCGCTCTCTTGAAGGCCACCTCGGCATAGGAAAGCCGTGGGATCTCGACAGGGCCTCGGGCGGACTTCATGTGCTGCATCCTCATCTCGGATACAGGGCGGCCGACTGGTACAGGGGGACTGCGGACGCTCTCTACCAGAACATGTCTATCATCGAGTCGCTCGATTGCGAGCATGTGCTCATCCTTTCGGGTGACCACGTCTACAACATGGATTACAGCGATTTCCTCGAATTCCATGTCGAGTCCGGGAGGCCGGTCACCGTTGCAGTATCCGATGTTCCGTGGAGCATGACGAAGCATTTCGGGATCGCGACGCTAAATTCAGGCGGAAAGATACTTCGCTTCGACGAAAAACCGGCTGCGGCCGGTAGCACACTTGCCTCGATGGGAATATATATCTTCGACCGCAGGTTCCTGATGAGCACGCTGGAAAGGATGAAGAAGTCGCACGACGACCTCGATTTCGGGAAACACATCATCCCCGCTCTCGTCGGCAGGGGCAGGATCTCCGCATTCAGATACGCCGGGTTCTGGCTCGATATAGGGACTCTCAAGTCATACTATCAGGCGAGCCTCTCCCTGCTCTCGAAGCGTCCCCGTCTCGTATTGTCCGGAGAAGGGCGAGGAGTGATGACTGCGCCGGACGACTATCCTCCGATGCGCCTGCTGAATGACTCGAGCGTCGAGAGATCGATGATCTGCAACGGTTCCGTCATCGCCGGAAGTGTCAGATCTTCCATCCTCTCTCCCGGAGTGGTAGTAGAGAAAGGGGCCGTCGTCGAGGATTCGGTCATCCTCCAGGATTGCGTGATAGGGAAAGGTGCGAGGGTCGTCAGAACGATACTGGACAAGGAAGTGCGGGTCGGAAGTAATGCCGTGTTGGGCATGGGGAACGCTCGTACGGCGAATGACATCCAGTCCGAATATCTTGACTTCGGGATAACGCTTGTTGCCAAGGGAACCAGGATACCGTCCGGAATCAGTATCGGCACCAACTGCCTCATCGCGGGCCGCATCCCGCGGACGGATATCCCGGATGGCGGGAGTTCGATCGCTGGAGAGAAGCTAGTTTGATTCGACCCAGATATTCAGCCTGTCACCGGGGTAGACGAGATCCTTCTTGACGCTGTTGTTCCACGCAAGTATGTCGGATACCCTGGCCTTGTAAAGCCTGCTGATCGAAGTGAGCGTCTCGCCCTTTCTTACCGTGTGGTATAGCTTCTTCTTTCCTTCCATCCGCTTCGGATCGTATTCCCGGCCGCCCGAATCGGCGATCTGCGCCTTCGAGCCGGGGGGAAGGTATATCACGATGCTCTGACCTGGATGTATTCTTGAGCTGTAGCGCAGGTTGTTCCATTTCCTGACCTTGCTCAGGCCGACGTGGTGCCGTTCGGCTATTTCGCTCAGGGTGTCGCCGTCCCTGACGGTATAGACGACCTTGGTATGCCCCCTGGGAGGAGTATATTTCCTGACGGTTATCTTCGACGGGAGATGCGGCGATTCCTTGTACTTCGGCTTGCTCGTTGCGGAGGCGACCTGCCCTGAGTCCTTGACAGGGATAAGCAGTATCATACCCTCTCTGATCTTGTGAGCGTTCCTGATACTGTTGATCCGCTTCAGCTCTGCCTGAGAGATCTCGTATCTGGACGAAATCCTCGAGAGCGTCTCGCCGCGGCGGACCTTGTGTCTGTGCCAGGAGACACGTTCTTCGGGAGGGATGTCGGCAAGTACGGCGAGGACAGCGCCGCTCTTCCCGGCGGGCACTTTGAGATCGATCTCCATGCCAGGAGGCGTGGCCCATCTCTTGAGCGCCGGATTGAGTTTCTTCAGCCTGGTAACGGTACAGTTTGCACCCCTTGATATGTGCTTGAGATCTGTAGAACGGTCGATCCTTACAAGGTCGAAGGTGAGCGGTTCGACATGTCCTATCTTGAAACCGTACGCCGCGGGATCGCGTCCGATTATCAGCGCGGCCATGTATTTGGGAACGAACCATTTCGTCTGGCTGGGAAGGCGAAGCCGCCAGTAGTCGTCCGTCTTCTGCCTCGAGATCGCGGCTGCGACCCTGTACTCGCCCGCGTTGTATCCAGCCAGGGCGAGATCCCACTTGCCGAAGAGACTATAGAGATACTTGAGATAATTGGCGGCCGCATATGTGGAAGCAACGATATCCTTTCTTTCGTCGATCCACCAGTTGATCCGCAGTCCGAAGAGACGCCCCGTCCCGGCCATGAACTGCCACGGGCCGGTCGCATTGACGCACGACCTCGCATCGAGGTTCAAGCCACTCTCGATGACGGCGAGATACAACAGGTCGCGGGGCAGCTCCTGCTTGATGAGGACAGGCTCGATTATATCGCGGTAGATCTCGACCCGTTCGAGCCATCTGGTGAAATGCCGCCGTCCCTTGCCCTGGAAATACCGGAGCCAGTGCTCGGTACGCCAGTTTATCACGACTTCGATCTCTTCCTCGACGACATGGTTCTGGCCGATCGCGTCTATAACGGAGGTCATGTGGTTGTGCCACTCGTTCTCCGTTTCCTCGTTCTCGATGCGGTTGTTCAGGACTATTGCGCTATGTTCGAGATTATCGAGATGGTCGCAGACGAAAGGATCGGGATCGGTCGACCTGAAATCGTTGATATCGCCTATGAGAGCTTCGCTCAGGTAGAGGGAGTAATCGAGATCGCCCAGGCTGTGATACGCCTCGGCCTCGTCGAGTTTCCTGCTGAGCAGCATGAGCTGGGGATAGAGGAGAAAGACTTCCTCTTCGGAGGCCGAGGCCTCGATGTCGGTCTGACCGGACAATTTCCCGCTTTTACCGGCAGGAATACAACCGGCAAGGGAAAAAGCTATCAGTACGGCCAGTAACGGCGTCAGCAGTCGTCTCATCCGGTCTAACCTCCAAACCTGGCGTAATATATCCAAATCCGCGGAAACATTCAAGTTCAGAATGGACCGCGGGCGATAGTCCATTATACGCGATATATGCAGGAATAGTGCCCTGTAATGCAACAGACCCCCTTTAAATCGGTGACGTAATGGTGTATAATTATCTGTGGAGTATACCGTAAGTACGACCCGGCCTGAGCAGGACGAATTATGCACCATGGGTTTGAGAAAGATTACAGGTTTCTCCTGTCGAAACTGATCCCCGTACACCTTCTCTCCTCGAAGAGGATCGAGGGCATCAGGAATGCCCTCGCGTCGGGAATCCGCGTGGAGCTGATCAGGGAATCCTGGCTCGCGATGGATGAACTCGTATCTCTGCGTATATACGACCGAGGTATTCCCGAGAACAGGGGGGGCGAGGTTCATGTTCAGTTTGCGGAGCGTTCCGGGCCATCGAGGATCACACTCGAGATGCCTGCCTCAGAGTACAGCGCCGTCTCTGAAGCAGAAGGACGCCAGGGCGGAATAGTTCCCCTGGTCCTCGCCGGCATCATCTCGGCCCTTTCTCTCAACGATTCGCCGGTCAATATCTCCGAGAGGCTCGAAAACCTGCTCGATCTGGCGGGAACCATAGAGCGGGGAACTTCGGCCTTCCTGATGCTCTTCAGTGAATTCGAGGCGCCCAATATCAGGAAATCGGGGAGGATCGGGGAATCCTCTCTGGCTGATGCCGAATCGGGTGGCTTCTACGGGACTTCCCTGGCATCTGAAGAGCCCTTGATACTTCTCGAACGCGGCCGGTTTGACGGAGGCATATTCCCGGTAGACGGGAGGACCGGGACGATCGTGTTGTTCCCGCTCAGAAGCGCGGGTATTGTGTACGGATTTCTCGAGGTCCATTCCGTCTCCGGCGGCAATCCAGCAAGTGACAGTATGATCAACTATCACCTCGTCGCGAAGGGGATGATCAGGGTTCTCGAAAACAACCGCCAGCTCGAGCGCATGGTATCGATCGACAGGCTTACCGGGGTGAATAACAGGAACAACTACGAGCTGCAGCTGCCGCTCGAGATGGAGAGGGCGACCCGTAACAGAAAATGTCTCGCCTTCCTCATAATGGATATAGACGACTTCAAGTTCTTTAACGACAAATACGGCCACGATACGGGCGACAGGGTCCTGAAACTCGTCGCGGAAACGGTCAGAAAACATCTCAGGAAGATCGATCAGCTGTTCAGATTCGGCGGGGAGGAGTTCATAGCGCTGCTGCCGGGAGCGGGACGGGAAGCCGCGGAAAGGACTGCCGAGAGGATCCGTGAGATCGTAGCCGGAACGAAACTGACGATGGAAGACGGAAACGCCCTGGGGATAACGATCAGCGTCGGCGGAAGCATATTCCCCGTGGACGCCGGCGACGAGATGGAGCTGTTTCGCAAGGCCGACCAGGCAATGTACAAGGCAAAGAAGGAGGGTAAGAACAAGGTTTTTTTCTACGGGGGATGACAGCGGTTTAATGACTGGATACGGCAGGGAGGTGGAGGATGTTTGTGTGGTGGGCCGTCTTTTTCTTTGCTGGTGCGCTCTTTCCATCCGGTGCGGCCGGCGCCCCGGCAGCGCTGGGAGCCCTTTCCATCATTGTCAGATGTACGGAACGATACCCGCCTTCCATCAGGTCCCGGGCACTTCTCACATGCGCGTCGGGACTATTCGTCCTCGTTACTGCATCTCTTTCACCTGTCGATAAAGGTCGGCTCTCCGGTTCCGCCGGTCCGGCTGTTTCCCGGAGAGCGGACCACGCATCTCCCGTGACGGCCGTCAGGAAAAGAGTCCTCACGATAATAGAAAAAGAGGGACTGAGCAATGAGACGAGGGGGCTTCTAAGGGCGCTCCTTATCGCCGACAGGTCGACCCTTTCGAGAAAGACCCGGCGCGACTGGAGGAAGACCGGGACCGCTCACTATCTCGCTCTCAGTGGACTTCACCTGGGGCTGATCGCCTTGCCCCTGTTCGCGATCCTGACGCTGGCCGGAGCGAGAGGGATCCTGCGAGACCTCGGAGCCCTGTTTGCGCTATCCTTCTATGCGGCGGTAGCGGGGAGTCCCGGTTCGCTTCTGAGAGCTCTGTCCATGATGGCCGTGATGAGGACGTACAGGCTTGCCGGGGTCAGGATCGGTCTCGACCGGTGTGTTGTAGCGGGGGCTTTCCTGGTCTGCATCCTCGATCCGCTTTCGCTGAACGATACAGGTTTCCTGCTGTCGTTCAACGCGGCTGCCGGTGTGGCCCTGCTCGGAGCGCCGGTATGCAGGTCGATCCAGCATCATCTTGCAGGAAGGCGGGGATCCCGGGTGATGCTCCCGCCGCTGCTCGCCTTCGCGATGTCTCTGAGCGTGCAGGCTTCCATGCTTCCGCTGGCAGTGAGGATCTTCGGGTTCGCACCACTGCCGGGGCCGGTGATGAGCGTGGTCATGGCGCTGCCAGTGACGACCCTTCTCTACGGCGGATTCATATACGTCATCGCCGGACATATATGGAGCCGTATAACATCGATTCCGCTCAATTTCCTTTCAGCGCTCACAGGATGTCTCGTTTCCCGCGGGGCAGAGATCTCAAGGGCAGGCCTCGTCATTTCCGACTTTGATGTCCGTTTGTACGTGTCCGGACTTGCGCTCTGCGCCGTCGCTTTCAGATGCGAAAAGCATGGAAGTGCGATTTTGATCATCGGACTGGTACTGTCGATCGTCTCTTTCCATCCACTGATAGGAGGGCTGGATAACGGAGAGGGGGAAACGGTCCGCTTTAAAAGACACGGAGGCATTCTCTACGGTGGTAACAGGGGTGTCCTCGTCCTGGAAAAATGGCCTGCAGCATGGTCCGCGCCTTATGTGGCCAGGGAAGTGCGAAGATCGGGAGCGAGGAGTGTCGATCTTCTGGTTATCCTCGATCCGGGAGATTTCGACGCGGAAGGAATATCGTTCCTTGCGGGGGACCTGGGCCTGGAGAGAATACTCGTCAGCCCCTGGTACAACGGACCGTGTCCCTTGATGGTCGAATGTATCGCTGTACGCACGGATACGCTCCTGATAACCGGGAGCAAGCAACTGACAATCCATGCTCCCGCGGTCCTGCCGGGAAGAGGAGTCGATGCCGACAGGAACGAAGCGTCTCTTGTCATTTCACCGCTTGACTGATAGAGAGTCGACGGATAATATCCACCCATCATCGGGTCCGGTTCGGGAAACGGCGCCGGGCTTCTGATAGATCGCCTGGCCCGGCGGCCCCATCCAGCCAGCCAAGACTCCGTGGTTCGGCTTCCTCCATCAGGGAGTGATGATGAAAGAGAAGATGAAGATCGCGATACTTGCTTCCGGACGTGGCAGTAATTTCAGGGCGCTTGCAGGAGCCTGCCAGGAGGAGGGCTATCCCGCTGAGATAGCACTCCTTTTCTCGGACAACGCGGAAGCCGGGGCGCTCGTATTCGCGCGGGAGACAGGCGTCGAGAACATAGTAATAGACTGCGGCCCGAAAAGGGGATCGATGTCCCCCGAATCGAGTGAGGAAATGTACCGTCTCTGCAGGGAACGCGGTGTCGAGCTCGTATGCCTTGCCGGATTCATGAGGATCGTCAAGGGAAAGCTGCTTGAGGAATACGCAGGCAGGATGCTCAATATCCACCCGGCACTGCTTCCGAGTTTCAAGGGTCTGCACGGACAGAAGCAAGCCCTCGATTACGGCGTCAGGTATTCCGGGTGCACCGTCCACTTCGTCGACGCAGGAATCGACACAGGCCCGATAATAATACAGAAGATTGTTTCCGTGATGGAGGACGACAGCGAGGATTCGCTCAGCGAGAGGATACTCGCCGAGGAACACAAGGCATATCCGGAGGCAGTCCGGCTGTACGCCGCGGGAAGATTGAGGATCGATGGAAGGAGAGTCCTGATAATCGATGAATAATGATAACAGCAGCCTGCCGGGGATCGTTCCCGAATACAGGGGCAAGGTGAGGGACATATACGATCTGGGCGAGATGCTGATCATCGTCGCATCCGATCGCGTGTCCGCGTTCGACTCGGTGATACCTACTCCGATTCCGGGCAAGGGGATAGTACTGAACACGATCTCGGCCGCCTGGTTCGATAAGTTCGACACCGTCCCGAATCACATGATCTCGGTGGATGTAGACGATTTCCCGGAACCTTTCAACGGATTCCCCGAAAGGCTCGCTGGAAGGTCGATGCTTGTCAAGAAGGCTCACAGGCTCGACATCGAATGCATTGTCCGAGGGTACATCTCAGGTTCGGGATGGAAGGAATACCGGAAGACAGGTGGGGTGTGCGGAATAAGGCTTCCCGACGGGTTGAAGAACTCCGACAGGCTCGAGCAGCCGATCTTTACGCCGTCGACGAAGGCGGACTCGGGACATGACGAGAATATATCCATCGAGGAGGCGGCAAAGATCGTCGGTGAGAAGACCGCGAGAGAGCTCGAGAATATGAGCCTGGAACTGTATGAGAGGGCGAGCGAATACGCCCTATCCAGAGGTATTATAATCGCAGACACGAAATTCGAGTTCGGCGTGACCGATGATCAGATCATCGTGATAGACGAGATCCTGACCCCTGATTCCTCGAGATTCTGGCTCATCGACGAATACGAGCCGGGGCATCAGCAGAAAAGCCTCGACAAACAGTTCGTCAGGGATTTTCTCGACGAGAGCGGATGGGACCATGAGCCACCGGCTCCCGAACTGCCCGCTGATATAGTCGAGAAGACGAGCGAACGTTACGCTATGGCCGCGAAGATGCTGTTTCCCGATCTCAACATCAAGAGGTACATGAAATGAACCGTAAGATCGAGAGGGCTCTGATAAGCGTTACGGACAAGACAGGAGTAATCGATTTCGCGCGGTCACTCGCCGGGAGGGGGATCGAGATCATTGCCTCAGGAGGGACCGCCAGGACAATAAGGGAAGCCGGGATAGAGGTTACCGGAATAAGCGACGTGACCGGATTTCCCGAATGCATGGACGGACGCGTAAAGACCCTTCACCCGAAGGTTCATGGAGGTATCCTCGCAGACAGGAGCAAGAAGGAACACATCGATAAAGCCTCTGAGCTGGGGATAGGCCTGATCGACCTGGTTGCGGTCAACCTGTACCGTTTCAGGGAAGCGGCCTCTGATCCGTGTCTTTCAGAGAAGGACATAGTTGAGCAGATCGACATAGGCGGACCAACTCTCATCAGGTCGGCGGCAAAGAATCACGATTCCGTATCGGTCGTGACCGATCCGTCGGATTACGCGAAAGTCCTCGAGGAGATGGACGCGAACGAAGGTAGCGTTACCGGCGATACGCGAAGGAGGCTGGCGTCGAAGGCATTTCATCACACTGCCTCTTACGATACGGCGATCTCCGCCTGGTTCGACAGCATCGAGGCGCCCGGGGAGATGCCGGAGGAGAGAATCGGTATCTACAGGAAGTCGCGCTCGTTGAGATACGGCGAGAACCCGCACCAGAAGGCGGCCCTCTACATCGATGAATCGCCAGCCGGGTCGTTTCACGAGTTCGTTCAGCACCAGGGGAAGGAACTGTCGTTCAACAATATCCAGGACATGTGGGCTGCGTTTCTGCTCGCCCGGGACCTCGGGGAGAACGCCTGCGCGATCCTCAAACACATGAATCCATGCGGCGCGTCGGTCTGCAATACTATCGGGGAGAGTTTCCTGCGGGCGATAAAGACCGATCCCGTGTCGGCGTTCGGCAGCGTCATCTCCGTCAACGGAATCATCGACGAGAAGTTCGCAGTCGCCTCCAGGAAAGGATTCGTCGAGGTCATACTCGCCAGGGGATTCACCGGGGAAGCTCTCGAGGCGTTTAAAAAGAAAAAGAACCTCAGGCTGATCACCATCCCGGAAGAGGAGTGGGACAGGGATATCTCCGGTCTTGTATACAGGGAGGCCGGGCCGATGCTTCTCGTCCAGGAAAGAGACACAGGATTCCCCGAGATAGAGAAACTTGAGATCGTCACATCGAGAAAACCCTCTCACGATGAGGAGAAGGCGATGCGCCTCTCGTGGAAGGTAGTAAAGCACATGAAGTCGAACGGGATCGTCATCTGCGATTCCCTCGGTACGGTCGGCGTGGGCGCAGGCCAGATGAGCAGGGTCGATTCCTGCAGGATAGCGGTCGACAAGGCACAGAGGGAAGCGATGCCGATAGAGGGTTCATCAGCCGGGTCCGACGCGTTTTTCCCCTTCCCGGATGGAGTCGAGACTCTCGTAAAGGCGGGGGTGAGATGCATCATCCAGCCCGGAGGATCGATAAGGGACGATGAAGTCATCGCAGCTGCCGAGAGCCTCGGAGTAACGATGGCGATAACTGGCAGAAGGCATTTCAGACACTAGGAGTAGGATACGCGTATGAAGAGGGAGTGGGAAGGCGAATCTATTGTCATCCTCGATTTTGGATCGCAGTACACCCAGCTGATCGCACGCAGGATCAGGGCAGAGAGTGTATTCTCAGTCATCCTGCCACATTCAGCAGGGATCGAAGAGATCATGGCCGAAAACCCTAAAGGACTCGTCCTGTCCGGTGGCCCGGCCGACCTGACCGAGGAAAACGCTCTTCGCCTGGAAGTGGATATATACTCGCTCGGAGTCCCCGTACTTGGAATATGTTACGGCATGCAGCTCATATCCCAGATGAAGGGCGCCGAACTCGAGAGGGCCGACCACAGGGAGTACGGACACACCAAGATCGAGGCCGATACAGATTCCGCCCTCTTCAGGGGAACTCCCGTTGAGCAGAAGGTCTGGATGAGCCACGGCGTTCGCCTCAAGTCGATCCCGGCCGGTTTCAGGGCGATCGCATCGTCTGTCGGCTGCCCGATTGCCGCAATGAGCAACGACGAGGAACGGATATACGGCCTGCAGTTCCATCCCGAGGTATTCCACACGGAGAATGGAATCGAGATACTGCAGAATTTCCTCTTCGAGATCTGCTGCTGCGACAAGGTGTGGAGCTCAAAATCGTTCGTCGAGCTGGAAGTGTTGCGCATCAGGGAGAGGGTAGGCGACGCAAGGGTGCTCTGCGCCGTCAGCGGAGGGGTAGACAGCTCGGTGATGGCCGCGCTGGTCGACCGCGCAATTGGAAAGCAGCTCGTCCCGGTATTCGTCGACAACGGACTCCTGAGGGAAAACGAGGCGGAAGAGGTTCGGGAGATACTTGCCGGCTGCCTCACTACCGATCTGGTATTCGTGGACGCGGCAGACGAATTTCTCTCGAGGCTCAACGGCATCACCGACCCGGAGGAAAAGAGAAAGATAATCGGTACTGCTTTCATCGACATATTCGAGAGGGAAAGCGAGAAGCACGGACCCTTCGCCTTCCTCGCCCAGGGGACACTCTATCCCGACGTGATCGAGAGCAGGTCGACGTTCGGGCCTTCCGATACTATCAAGTCACACCACAATGTAGGAGGCCTTCCCGACGAGATGAGCTTCGAACTGATCGAGCCGCTCTCTCTTCTCTTCAAGGACGAGGTCAGGGAGGTGGGGAAGTTCCTCGATCTGCCGGCCGTCCAGATAGAGCGCCACCCCTTCCCCGGACCAGGTCTGGCGGTCAGGGTCCCCGGAGCGATCGTCAGGGAAGACCTCGATCTTCTGCGCAGGGTCGACAGGATCTTCATAGACGGCCTAAGGCGCGAGGGCCTTTACGACGATGTCTGGCAGGCGTTCGCGGTACTGCTTCCCGTTAGAAGCGTAGGCGTGATGGGGGACGAGCGTACCTACCAAAAGGCCGCGGTTCTCAGGGCGGTGACGAGCACCGACGGGATGACGGCCGACTGGGCAAGGCTCCCTTACGACTTTCTGCAGGATATCGCGAACGAAATAATCAACAAGGTCGACGGGGTCAACAGGGTCGTATACGACATCAGTTCCAAGCCTCCCAGCACGATCGAATGGGAATGATCCGGGGGCGAAGACTTCGGCACTACTCTTGCCAGTATCCCGATTACTATGATCACTGGGAAAAGACTTCTTCTGATCTGGATGACCGCTTTTCTTTGCGTGCCGGGCGGTTGCGCCATGGGAAATTCCCTGGCAGACGCGATGAGGGCGCTCGAATATGACAGCTTCGACACGGCGCTGAAACTCTCGACCGTTCGACAATCAAATCCCTGGCTCGAGGCATACAGGCTTTTCGTGAGGGCGGAAGCGTTCCTCGCTGCCGGAGACAGCGCCAGCGCCGCCGAACGGGCGGTATCGGCGTCACGCCTGGTATTTTCCGGTGAGGCGAAGGGTCATCCCGCGGGCGGGCGGCTGATAGACATCGCCATCCTGTGCGGAGGACCGGAGATCGCCCTTCCCTTCTTAACCGATGAACTCCCCCTGTTTCTCGCTCCCCGTTCTCTGCTGCTCATGGGCCGCCATTATTTCGAAATCGGAGACAGCTCCGCAGCGTCATCATGCATCACACTCGCAGCACAAGGCAGGCCGGGTGAGGAGGCAATGGGAATACTGAACGAGTTGGCTGTCGATGGAACTTTATATGCGCGGGGAGTCTCCCGCGAAACAATAGCAACTTTTGCCTCGGAGGCAATATCGGCCGGAGACGTCGCTACTGCGAAACGTCTCATCGGACTGGTCGATTCAACGGGAGAATACTCCTGGCTGGCGGATATTCTCGAAGCCGATCTGCTTGCCGTTTCCGGAAAAAGATCGGAAGCACTGGCGTGCTACATGTCGATCTTTCGATCCGGGACCTGCCCGGTTGAAGGAAAGAAGAAATCGCTTCAGCGGTTTGCCGCCCTTCAGTACAGGATGAAGAGATTCAGGGGATCTTCGGTCAGTTACAGGATGTACGGCCTTTACTATCCGGACGACCCTCTCGGAGAGATGTCTACTGACAGGGCGGCCAGGATCGAGGTGGCGTCCGGCGAGTGGGATGCAGCCGTAGATACATGGAAGAGAATTGCGGATGCGGGGCCGAAGACCCTGATCGGCAGAGAGTCGGTCCTCGGAATGGCGGTCTCTCTCGACAGGATGGGGAAAAAGAGCGAGGCATGCGCGGTTCTGATCGACAACCTTCAGGGTGTCAGTGGCAGGCTCCGGGCGGCGTATCTTTACTGGATCGTCAGGACCTGCGGCGACGAGCTGCTGCGTTCGGATCATGCGATGATACTGAGAGAGGAATCCGCGCAGTCGTTTTACACAAGGGCGCTGGAGGATGGACCGGAGTTTCTTACTGTAGACCTGGATAGGACAGACATTCCCGCGATCAGTCTGCTGGAGATCACCACACGTAAGACGCCGTTTGCCGGGACCGGCAAGTCCGTTTATCATCATTCTCTCGGGGCCTTCAGGTATTTTGCCCGTGAGGGCATGAAGTCGGCATCCACCGACTGCGCCCGTGCCTATATAGCAGCGCTCGAAGGGCAGAACAGGGCGAACGGTATCGTGATCATTTACCGGGAGGCGAAAGAAGCAGGGATCGAGAGCCTCTGCCTGGAGCTGGCGGTTGATAATACCGATTTATTTGCCGGAAGGGAGGATTACATCGAATTCCTCTACCCTTTCGCGTACGGCTGCGAGATCGACGAAGGCTCTGATAAGCAAAACCTGCCGCCGGAGATGGTGCTTGCGGTGATCAGGGAGGAAAGCAGGTTCGACGAGAACATCATATCGCCAGCGGGCGCCTACGGCTTGATGCAGATCATGCCTTCGACAGGAGAGTGGATAGGAGGGAAGATCGGAAGGACGGTTGTTATGGTATCTGATCTGAGAGATCCCGGCTTCAACGTCGCCGCAGGATGCTGGTATCTTCGATTCCTTCTCGACCGTGCCGAAGGGTCCATAGTTGCAGCGCTGGCCGCCTACAACGCCGGTCACGGGCGAATGAGGAGCTGGAAGAAAAAGTTCAGACCGCAGACCGATCCGCTCGCCGCACTCGAGCTCATCGGTCCTTCGGAGACGAGGCGGTATGTCCGCCGGGCTCTCGACTCGATGGCGGCATATGGCGAACAGACCTCCCGTTACGGTGAGTGACGCTCCGGTGCAACCTTTGCAGAATGCAAGCGTTACCTCCAGTAATGTGTCAGAATTTTCATCAATACGGCATTTATCCTGTCAGGTGATTCGCCGGACACGCATCCATGCCCCGCACCCAGGATCATTTGTTCATACAATCTATTGGTATAATAGCAATTGAGAGTTGAAAGCCGAACCGCTTCATATCGTTCGGTTTGGCCTGTGACTTGCTAATCTTTCCGCGAGGGGTGTCCTGAAGAGACAAGATCCGCGAGAGAGGCAAGGAAGGTCAGATAAAATGTTCGTTGAAAGATTCCTCAGGTTTCTCCCGAAAAACAACCTTAAAAAAGCCATAGGGTTTCTCAACAAGGGCGATTACAGGAAGGCATGCCGAGAATTCGAAGCATACCTCGACCACCCGGGTGAACTGAGCGCAGGCAGGGATCAGGAACTGATCCGGATGTACATGGTCGAATCGTACATCGAGTATTCGAAGAAACTCGACGTCGATGGTGAAACCTCTGCCGCCGCCGAACAGCTCGAGAAGGCGATCGAGCTCCAGCCGAAATACGCCGACGTCCATTACGGACTCGGGAAGCTCTACGAAAAGGCGGGCAACAGGGTCAATTCGAGGGAAAGCCTCAAGAGGGCCCTGGTGATCAACCCGAACTATTTCAAGGCGCGCGTTCTGCTGTCCAGGAGTTACTGGCTCGACGGCAAGTATGATCGCTCCACTGAGGAACTAGTTCGCAGCCTCTCGGCATCTCCCGCGTTCTTCATCGAGCAGGTACAGGAGCTCAATGGAATGGTGAACAACGATCCCGGCAACGAGGATATCAGGGATCTCTTCTGGAAGCTTCTCGAAGAGAGACCTTCCTCCTCGCAGGTCAGCAAGCAGCTCGCTCTCGAATCGATACAGAACGGCGATTACGACTTCGCTCTTGCCGAGCTCAGGAAGTCCCTTTCTCTTCACCCTGACTATCCCGACCTGCACAACATGCTCGGTATTGCCTATGCCAATACCGGGTCGACCGACGACGCGATAATGGAATTTGAGACAGCTCTCAAGATAAACCCGGAATATCTCAAGGCGAGACTCAATCTCGCTCTTTCGCTCTACGAGAAGGGTGCACGGGAGGAATCGAGGAAGAATCTCGACCTTGTACTCAGGCTCGATCCGGAAAACGAGCTGGCAAAAAACCTCATGAAAGAACTGTCACCGGTAAGGAGCGAGAGGTAAGTGGCCGTGAACAAGTCCAAGCCCGATTATTATTCCATACTGGAAGTATGGCCCAAGTCCTCCGAAGCGGAGATAAAGAAGAACTACTTCCGCCTCGCCAAGCTCTACCATCCCGATGTGGCCGGCGACAAGCCTGAGAACAGGGAGAGGTTCAAGCTTATCAACGAGGCTTTCGGTGTACTGAGCGATTCCCAGAAGCGCAGGGAATACGACGAGTCGAGAAATATGAAGGGAGGCAAGGACGACAAGGCGATGCGCGAGCAGGATGGCAGGAGCGCCTCGATGGCGTTCAGACAGGCCCGTGACGCGATGAGGGCCGGAAGGTACGACAAGGCGATAATGCTGCTCAGAACGGCGATCAGGTTCGATCCTTCAGATCCAGCGTATCACAGCTGGTACGGCTTCTGCCTGGCGATGACGAAATCCGATCTCCACGAGGCTAGGGACGCATGCAGGAAAGCGATCGAGGTCGAATTCTACAGCGCCGATTTTCACACGAATCTGGGTTTTGTCTACTTCAAGGCAGGACTGAAGAACCTGGCCGTGAAGCATTTCACCGAAGCGCTGAAATGGGATCCAGAACATTCCCTGGCGAAGAAGATCCTGGCCCAGCTCGACGGGAGAGGATCGGCGTACGGGGAGACCGGTCCGATAGACAAACTGATATCGGGATTCAAGAAGATATTCGTCAACTGACGAAAAGCGAAATTTCTATCCGATTAATTCTTGCTTTTTCAGTCGTCTGTGGCTAACCTCTCTCCCGAGGTGATTGCCATGAGAAGGACCTGCTTTGTCTGTTACGGCGCCGGCGGCAAGAAAGACTCTCTCACCTATCACGAAATCTCACGAAAAACAGAGGGAGATGAATTCTTTGTTTTTCTTTCCTGGGCGAAGCCCGAGGACGAGGTGCCGCTGAGAGATCTTTACCGGCGGGTCGTGTCGTCCTCCAGACTGGGACATCCGGCACGGTTTTTCAGAGAACTGGCCGAGTACACCGGGACGGTGGCGAAAGACAACCTGGACGATTCATGGCTGGAAAAATCCTGCATCCTCATGGTGTGGAGAAAGGGCGAAGAGGCCTATCTCTTCAGGAACAAGAGGGTAGAACCCGTGCATTTCGATTCTACCACCGGCCGGGAGGGAACAATCCGGTCCCTCGAGGACACGGTAGAGATCGTCCTGCAGAGGGACGTGATCCAGGCCGATCTGTTCAATAAGAAGTACGGGGATCTTTTCACTCTCAATCAATTCAGGATGTCGGCAGGTGGACATACGCTCCTTTTCGCACCGACGAGGGATTTTGTACGGAGAAACAGGGAGGCGCTTCTCGACAGCGTCCTCTTTCCGTCCTTCGATGTGCCGGCAAGCGGGGAGCTGGATCTGGATACGGACAGGCCGCTGGGAGCGATGCACTGGGGAAGAGCAAAGGGAAGCAGCGACCTTCCGGAACGGAAGAAACGGGGTGTGGAGATCATGAAATCTTCTGTACCGATGGCAGCGGGGGCAGTGGCACTCGTCCTTGCCATTCTGATCATTTTCAAGCCTTTCGGAAACGACGGGAACCAGGCCGGCAGCGGGGAGGATGTCCTCCTGGCTCCGGCGGGAAATACCGATACCGGTGATATCGAGACCGGTGCAGAACGAGGGGGCGTTGAGGAGTTGACCGCCGATTCCGAAGCGGGTGAGCCTCCCTCGCCGGTGGCCGGGGAAAATATGCCGTCGGCGGTCAAGGTCGTCATAACGGAGGGATGGAAGAAAAAATTCGACGCGGCTGTGACCTCGTCGCCTGTGGTCTGCGGCGGCAACGTTACTTTCGGATGCAGGGACGGAAATCTATACTGCTTCTCACTCGACGGTAATATCAACTGGAAATACGAAGCGGCAACAGGCGTTGGCGCCACTCCGGCATGCTCGGGAAAGCATGTAGTGGGAGCCGATTACGAGGGTAACGTATTCTGCCTGGAGACTGCGGAAGGGAAGAGGATCTGGAACTACCGCAGCGGCGCCAAGATCGTCAGCAGTCCCGTGATAAGAAATAAGACCGTCATAGTCAGCACGATGGACGGGCGGATCATCTCGCTCGACTTCAAGTCGGGAGAAAGGAACTGGAGCCAGAAGATCGGGGACCAGATATGGGCCACCCCGTCTGTCGGCAAGGACTACATAGTGGCGGCCACTACCGACGGCTCCCTCATACGGATGACCCTCGACGGCAGGATAGTCTGGAGAGTGGCGCCCGGAGGATCGCTCCATTCTTCCCCTCTCTGCCTCGAGAAGGAAGATCTCGTTGTAGTTGGTACCGGCGACAGGTATCTCATCGGATATTCCCTCTCGAGGGGGATGCTTATGTGGAGATACGGGGCCGGCAGCGAAGTCAGGAGCGCTCCGGTGACATCCGGCGGAAGGATCGTCGCAGGGACAGAGGACGGGATCCTCATAGCCGTGGACAATAACGGCCAGCTACTCTGGAAGAAGGACCTTGGGGGAGCGATCAGGTCAAAACCCTTGATTCTGGATGAGATGATCGCTGTAACAGCTTACAATTCAAAACTATTCATACTGGCGTTGTCCGATGGATCGGTCGCGGCGGAGTACAGGGCCGACGCTCCCATCTACTCCTCGCCCGCCTACCACAACGGCAGGGTATTCTTCGGCTCGAACGGGGGATTTCTCCACGCTCCGGTGATATCTACGACCGGAGGATGATCCGCAGAGCCGGATCCAGGCATATCTACGCCTCCGCCGCTCGATCAGGGGACGACCTTGATTGACCGGAGGCGTTGTATTATCTTGCTGTACGATTGACTGGAGGTTCTTTTTTTGTTCAAGGGACTGATACATAGATTCGTCGGCGACAGGAAGACGAGGCTGATGAAGCGCCTTGCGCCCGGCATCGTCGAGGTCAAGGAATGGGCCGACAGGTATTCCGGAATCACCGACGATGAATTCCCCACCAAGACCTCGGAGCTTGTCGAGAGGCTGCGGAACGGCGAGTCGGTCGATGACATAATGCCGGAGGCATTCGGGCTCGTCCACGAAGCCTGCAAAAGACACGTGGGCAGGTCCTGGAACGTCGTCGGCCAGGAGATCACCTGGGAGATGGTACCGTTCGACGTCCAGATCGCCGGCGCGATAGCCCTGCACGAGGGATCGATAGTCGAGATGGCTACCGGAGAGGGCAAGACCCTCGCTGCAGTCATGCCGCTCTATCTCAACTCCCTCGATAAGAAAGGCGCCCACCTGATCACGGTAAACGACTACCTCGCCCGGAGAGACGCCGAGTGGATGGGTAAGATATACGAGTTTCTCGGGCTGACGGTCGGCTATCTGCAGAACGAGATGGGACCCGAGAAACGCAAGGGAGTCTACGGCTGCGATATAACTTACGGAACAAACAACGAGTTCGGATTCGACTATCTCAGGGACAACATGAAGCTCAGCGGCGAGTACCAGGTCCAGAGAGTACACCATTATGCCATCGTGGACGAGGTGGATTCCGTGCTCATCGACGAGGCAAGGACTCCGCTTATCATATCGGGGCCTGTCCCCGGCTCGTCGAGGGACGAGAACTTTTCCTTCCTGCGTACGAGGATCGAAGACCTGGTGCGCAAGCAGAAAAGGATGATAAACGACCTGATGACCGAGGCCGAGAAGGTGGCAGGCGCGGACGGGGAAGACGGCAGCGATGACAGCCTCGGCGTGAACCTTCTCCTCGCCCGGCGCGGCGATCCGAAGAACAAGAGATTCATGAAGCTCCGCAAGATGCCGGGGTTCGAGAAGATGATGCTCAGCGCCGAAGCAGGCTTCATGAGAGAGAAGAGGATGAACGAGCTCGACGAGGAACTCTTCTTCGTCGTTGACGAGAAATCCAATGTCGTAGACCTGACGGAGAAAGGCCGCAACAATCTCTCCAAGGAGGACAGGGAACTCTTCGTCCTTCCCGATCTCAGCATCCATATTAAGGATATAGATTCAGACGACTCTCTCGACCCGGCGGAGAGGATCAGGAAGAAAGACGCCGCCTACAGGCGATACGCGGAGAAGAGCGAGGTAATACACAACTTCTCCCAGCTGATGAAGGCATATACGCTCTTCGAGAAGGACATCGATTACGTCGGCCAGGATGGAAAGGTCATGATCGTCGACGAGTTCACCGGCCGGCTGATGCCCGGCAGGCGGTTCAGCGACGGTCTCCACCAGGCGCTCGAGGCCAAGGAGAAGGTTCGCATAGAGGGAGAAACGCAGACCTTCGCCACGATCACACTTCAGAATTACTTCAGGATGTACGATAAGCTCTCCGGCATGACCGGTACAGCCGAGACCGAGGAAGAGGAATTCCACAAGATCTACGGTCTGGTGGTAAACGTCATCCCGACGAACAAGCCTGTCCGCAGAATCGATTATGATGACATCATATTCCGCACGAAACGGGAAAAATACGCCACGATCATACAGGAGACCAGAAGATTGCACGAAGCCGGGCTGCCCGTGCTTGTCGGCACTGTCACCGTCGAGGTATCCGAGACCCTCAGCCGGATGTTGAAGCGCGAAGGTATTCCGCACAATGTCCTCAACGCCAAGCAGCACCAGAGAGAGGCGGAGATCGTCGCCTGGGCCGGAAAGAAAGGCGCCGTCACGATCGCCACAAACATGGCCGGAAGGGGAACCGACATCAAGCTGGAGAAGGGTGTAGTCAAGTGCGAAAGGTGCTGCATCCTGTGCGAGACCCCCGACGGATGCGCCGAATGCCCCAACGACGAAAAGAAGACCGACTGTCTCGAGGATGTGCCCTGCGGCCTGCAGATAATCGGCACCGAAAGGCACGAGAGCCGCAGGATCGACAGGCAGCTCCGTGGAAGGACGGGCAGGCAGGGCGATCCGGGAGCATCGAGGTTCTTCATCTCGCTCGAGGACGATCTTATGCGTCTCTTCGGTTCCGAGAGGATCTCCAGCGTGATGGACAGGCTGGGAGCCGAGGAGGGCGAAGTCATCACTCACTCCTTCATCACCAGGGCGATCGAGAAATCGCAGAAGAAAGTCGAGTACTACAACTTCGGGATCAGGAAGCGTCTTCTCGAGTATGATGATGTGATGAACAAGCAGCGCGAGGTCATCTATGGCCGGAGGAACAGCATCCTAGATACCGACGATCTGGACGGGATGGTTCACAGGCTCATCGACAACGTAATAGATCAGGTGATCGACGGATACATGCCCCCCGATACGCTCCACGAAGAATGGGACATCGAGGGTGCCGCCGGCGAGCTCGAGACGATATTCCTGTTTAGATTCGACGTTTCGAGTCTGTCCGAGATCGACCGGAAGGATGAGCAGAAGATCATCAGTCACTTTCGCTCTGAGGCGAGAAAAGCCTTCGAACTGAGAAAATCGATGATTCCGGAGGAAATCATGCTGCAGCTCGAGAAGATGATCATGCTGCAGAGCATCGACGAGAAATGGATGGATCACCTCAGAGAACTCGACAATCTGCGGGAAGGGATTCATTTCAGGTCGTACGCGCAGAAGGACCCGCTCGTCGAGTACAAGCAGGAGGCATTCCAGATGTTCTCCGAGATGATAGACGACATCGACAGAACGGTTCTGTGGGGGCTGTTCCATGCGAGGGTCGATTCCCCGGAGAGGACCGAAAGGAAACAGCCGCGCCGGGAGGTTGCCATGCACCGGACGGTGGATGCATACGCGGCCGCTCCCGCGCCTCAGGAGGCTCAGGCAAAGGCCTCCGCTCCCGGAGGAGCCATCGGCCCCGCTGGTCCGCGGAGGAACGTTCAGCCCCGGCAGAGGGAAGAACCGAAGGTGGGAAGAAACGACCCTTGTCCCTGCGGCAGCGGCAAGAAATATAAAAAGTGTTGCGGCCGGGGTGACTGAGGGACATTATACAGGCTTTCCGACACCAGATGGAGAAAGGACAACACCGGTGACCGGCAGAGACGATGAACGCATCAGAGAAATCATCTCCTGGATAATGGACAACGCACCGGGAGACCCTTACGATCCAGGGAACATCTACACGAGACTCGAGGATATGGGTTACTCCTCAGAGGAGATCCGCCAGGCCGTGCTCCTCCTCGACGCTGATTCGTTGAGGGGCGGTTTGCTCGCCGACGACGGGTTCGACAGGGGCACACGTATTCTATCCTCGATGGAGAGGAACATGCTCAGTCTCGAGGCCCAGGGCTGGCTCCTGTGGCTGCGGAGCACCGGGTGGATATCGGAGACGCATCTGTGCCTGATCATAGAAAGCGCGGGACTGGAGTACAGGGCTTCCGCTTCGCTCGAGGAAGTTATGGAGATAGCACTGCGGTACGTTCCTTCGATACCAGGTGAGTACGATGAGGGTGGGAGTATCAATATCAACTGAGGACGCGTGACAGTGGATAATATACTTGTAATAGTGGAGTCGCCCGCCAAGGCGCGGACGATCAAGAAATATCTCGGCAAGGGGTACGATGTAAAAGCATCCGTCGGACATATCCGTGACCTGCCGAAGAGTGAGCTCGGCATAGATGTGGAAAAGGACTTCAAGCCGAAGTACGTGAGCGTGCGCGCGAAAAGCAAGGTCCTCAAGGAACTGCGCGACAAGGCTTCGAAAAGCTCGAGCATACTCCTCGCTACCGATATGGACCGCGAGGGAGAGGCGATAGCCTGGCATCTCGAGGAGCTTCTGAAGAAGACAGGCGCACCGATCAAGAGGATCATATTCAACGAGATCACGAAGAACGCTATCGCGGAAGCGGTCGATCATCCAAGGGACATCGACATCAACAAGGTGAACGCGCAGCAGGCTCGCAGGATACTCGATCGCCTCGTCGGCTATCTCGTCAGCCCCGTTCTGTGGAAGATATTCTATCGCGGACTGTCGGCCGGTCGTGTACAGACTGTCGGTCTCCGTCTCATATGCGAGCGTGAAAACGAGATCAGGGCATTCGTCCCGGTCGAGTACTGGACAATAGAAGGTGTCCTGTGCTGCGGCGGAGACAGGGAATTCGGAGCGAAGCTTCTGAAGATCGCAGGTAACAAACCGGAGATCGGATCTGAAGCGGAAGCGCGCAGGATCGTCGAACAGATAAAAGGTTCGGAGATAGTGGTCGAGGCTGTCAGGGACAGGCAGAAGAAGAGAAACCCCCAGCCTCCGTTCATCACCAGTACGCTGCAGAGGGAAGCGGCCGGAAGACTCGGCTTCTCGGCGAAGAGGACGATGGCCGTTGCCCAGCAGCTCTACGAGGGCATCATGCTTGGCGAAGAGGGTTCCGTCGGACTTATAAGCTACATGAGGACCGATTCAACCCGCGTGAGCAAGGAGGCCTGGGCGCAGGGAAAGACGTGGATAGAGGAGAATCTCGGGAAAGACCATGTCGGCGGAGGGAAAAGTTACGCAAAGGGCAAGCTCGCCCAGGACGCGCACGAGGCGGTCAGGCCGACCGACTCGTACAGGAAACCGGAAGACGTAGCGCCTTTCCTTACGAAAGACCAGAAGGTCCTTTACGATCTGATATGGAGGAGATTCCTCTCATCGCTTGCATCGCCGGCTGTATACGATATACGCGAGGTCGACATCGCGGCGGGTGACGATTACCTTCTGCGTGCCGGGGGCCGGAAACTCGTCCATCCTGGATTCCTCGCGCTTTATCCCGACAGGCAGGCCGAGGAGGGTAACTGGATACCAGACCTGTCCGAGGGTGAAACGGTCGATATCAGGAATCTCGACGCTTTACAGCACTTCACCGAACCGCCTCCGAGATTCAACGAGGCCTCGCTCATCAAGGAGCTCGAAGACAAGGGCATCGGGCGCCCGAGCACGTACGCCAGCATCATCAGTATCATCCAGGACCGCGGTTACGTGGAGAAGGAGGGAAAGGCCTTCCAACCGACCGAACTTGGCGAGAAGGTCTGGGAATCCCTTGCGGAACTGTTCAACGATATCTTCGAAGTCGATTTCACCGCCCGCCTGGAGACCGAGCTCGACAAGGTCGAAGGATCGGAGGAAAAATGGCAGGACGTTGTCAGGTTCTTCTACGATCCGCTTTCGTTCGACCTCGAGAAATTCAGCGGACGCAGGGACGAATTAAGGAAACTCGTACAGGAGGAGACTGACGAAGATTGCCCCAAATGCGGGAAAAAGCTGGTCAAGAAATGGAGCAGGAACGGTCCCTTCCTCGCGTGCCCCGGATTCCCCGAATGCCGTTACTCGAAATCTCTCGAGGAGGAGGAAACCCTCGACAGGGAATGCCCTGACTGCGGCGGTCAACTCATGTACAAATCGGGAAGATTCGGCAGATTCATTGCGTGCGGCAACTACCCGGACTGCAAGTACACAGAG